>DASZTU010000352.1:0-17036 GCA_035547975.1 Devosiaceae bacterium
TGTCGGGCCAGCGCCTGCAGCGCCTGTTTCCCGAGCACGCGCCGCCGCCCCCGGCGGGGGCTGCCGCGCTCGAGGTCCGGAGTCTGTCGGTGGCGGGCCGCCCAGGCGTGCATCATGCCGTGAGCGAGGTGAGCTTTTCCGTCGGCGCCGGCGAGATCGTCGGGCTGGCGGGCCTCCTGGGCTCGGGCCGTACCGAAATCCTCCACGCGATCTATGGCCGCGCGCCGTTCACCGGCGAGATCCGCGTCGACGGCCGGCCGGTGGTCGTTCGGTCGCCGGCCGATGCCCGCCGCGCGGGCATCGCGCTCCTGACGGAAGACCGCAAGCGCGATGGCCTCCTCTTCAATCTCGGGGCCGGCGCCAACATCACCATCGGCAATCTCGGGCCCCTCTCGGTCAACGGTCTCATCCGCGGCGACCGCGAGCGCAGCGCGATCCTCGAGGGGATGCGGGCGCTCAACGTGAAGACGCCGTCGGTGCAGGCCTCCGTCGCTCATCTATCGGGCGGCAACCAGCAAAAACTGCTGTTCGCGCGCGTGCTGATGCGCGCGCCCCGGGTGCTGATGCTCGACGATCCGACCAAGGGCGTCGACGCCGGCACGCGCCACGAAATCTACCGGCTCGTGGTGGAGCTGGCGGAAAAGGGCGTCGCCCTCCTCGTCGTCGCCTCCGAGCTCGAGGAGGTGATCGGCCTCTGCGACCGCTGCCTCGTCGTCGCCGACGGCCGGATCGTCGGCGAATACCTCAAGGCGGAGAACAGCGAGGACAAGATTTTGCGGCGCATCGCGGCGGCGCAGGCCGAACGGCAGCAGGCGAGGCTCGAGCGACATGGCTGACGCACTGCTGGCGGGCCGGCGGGTTTTCGTCACCGGAGCGGCGACAGGGATCGGGCGGGCGACCGCCGAATACCTCGTCGAGCAGGGCGCGCGGGTATTCGGCGTCGGCCTCGATGGGGCGGAGGGCCGGGCCGTCCATGCCGGCCGCGAGCCGCAGTTGATCTTCCGCGAGACCGACCTCACGCGCGAGGCCGATGTCCGGGCCGCCGTCGACGAAGCGCGGGCGGCGCTGGGCGGGCTCGACGGGGTCGCCAACTGCGCCGGCATCTATCCCACCGGCAAGCGGCTGGAGGAGGTGACCGACGCCGAATGGGAGCTGACGCTGGCGGTCAACCTCACCGCGATCTTCCGCGTGTGCCGCGCCACCCTGCCGCTGCTGCGCGCCGCGGGCGGCGGCTCGATCGTCAACATCGCCTCGGTGCATGCCGTCTCGACCGTGCCGGGGGTGCCCGCCTATGCCGCGACCAAGGCGGCGGTGGTCGGGCTCTCGCGGCAGATGGCGCTCGACTACGCGGTCGACATGATCCGGGTGAATTCGGTGCTCGTGGGGTCGGTTGCGACCCGGATGACGCTCGATGGCCTTGAAGAGGCCGGCGGTGCGGAAGCGGTCGGCCTGACCTTCTCCCGCAACGCCGTAGCCCGCATTGCCGAGCCGCGTGAGATCGCGACGACGATCGGCTTCCTGCTCTCGGACGCCGCCTCGTTCGTGACCGGCAGCGCGCTTCTCGCCGATGGCGGCCTCACGGCGCGCCTGCTCTGACGCTCAGAGGCAGAAGGGGGCGAAGCGGATCGTGCCGCTCATCGTTTCGTTCGGCTCGAGCACGACCACGCCCATCCCCGCCTCGCGCCCCGAGGCGATGCGGTTGAAGGCGGTCGGCGCGTTGCTTTGCGGCTCGAGGCAAAAGAACGGCCGCTCGGGATCGGCATAGAGCATGAGATGGCCGAATAACGGGTCGGCCGTCATCCTGAGGCCGATGCCGCGGGCGGGCCAGCGGATCTCGGCCGTGCCGGCCCAGCCGCCATAATCGTTGTTGCGCCAGGTGTCCGGCAGCCGCCTTCCCGCCGAAAAATCGAGCTCGGGCGGGGTCCGCAGCCGCTCGGTGGCGATGCCCTCGGGCCCCTCCATGTAGAAGTCGCCCGCTTCGAAGCGCAGCTCGGTGTCCGCGTCGCGGTCGAACCAGGGATGGAGCCCCATGCCGAACGGCATGGCGACGGGCCCCCGATTGGTGAGGCGCATGTCGACCCTGAGCTCTGCGGCATCGAGCGCAAAGATCTGCGTCGCCTCGTAGGAATAGGGCTCATCCGGCGCCATGTGCTCGAGGTGCAGCCGGACGCCGTCCGCCGTTCGCTCAGCCTCCCACGGCAGGTGCCAACCCGTGCCGTGCACGTTGAAGCGCTCGGGCGGGTTGTTGGCGGCGAAATGCCAGGTTCGTCCGCCGAAGGCGAAGGCATTGCCGGCGATGCGGTTGGCGTAAGGCACCATGGGGAACATGGCGACGCCGAGCACGTCGCGGGCCTGCCGCCGCTCTGGCGTCAGCGCGCGCATCACGTCCTGTCCGCCGCAGCGGAAGAAGGCGAGGCTGCCGCCCACCTCGGGCACGATGCCGAGCGCCAGGGGACCCGCTTCGAGGGTCAGGATTTCGGGATCAGAAGTTGCGGCCATAGCCCACCGTCCAGCCCCCGTCCACATTGAGCAGCTGCCCGGTCGTATAGGTATTGGCCGGATCGCTGAGGAACAGCACGGCGTTGACGACTTCCGCGACGGACCCGGGCCGCGGCAGGCCGGCGTGCCCAAGCATGATGCGGTCCCCGGCGAGCAGGGCCCCCTCGTCCTCGACAAGTCCGACGCCCACCGCGTTGACCAGCACCTTGGGCGCGAGTGTCATCGAAAGGCCGCGCATCCCGGCCCAGGCGAACGCCATCTGCGCGGAATAGTCCGGGTGGCGCCGGGCCGGGACGCTGGCCAGCGCCGAGATCACCATGATGAGGCGGCCACCGGAGCCCGCGGCCATGCGTTGCCCGTGCTCCCGCAGGTCTGGCAAAAGATCGGGCACGGGGCCGTCCTCCGGCTGCAAAGGATAGAGGGCGATGACCAGATCGGCGGCGATGGTGTCGGCCGACGCGCCGCCGTTCTGACGCAGGGCCGTCGCCAGCGCGTGGCGCAGCGGGCCCTGCTCCCCGATGATGACAAAGCGGTTTCCGGCCAGATCGATTTCGATATCCCGCATGGCGCTCACACCGAAAATCCCGCGGTCCAGCCGCCGTCGACCGCCAGCAGCTGGCCGTTGATGTAGCCGGCCGCCGGGCTCGCGAGAAAGAGCGCGGCCTCGGCGATTTCCTCGGGCGTGCCCGGCCGGCCGAGCGGGATGTGCTGCATGAACTCGGCCGTGCGGCCGGCGAAGGTGCCGTCTACACCATAAAAGAGCTTGCGCGTTCCCTCCGTCATGATCGATCCGGGGGCGATCGCGTTGACCGCGACGCCCCGCGGCCCCAGTTCCAGCGCCATCGACCGGGTGAGGTGGATGATGCCGGCCTTGGCCGCGACGAACGCGCTCTGCAGCCGCATCGCCGCCATGCCGACCACCGAGGCGATGTTGACGATGCGCCCGCCACCGCCCGCCAGCATCGGCTGCAGGGCGGCGCGGCTCACAAGGTACAATCCGTCGAGGTCGATCGAGGTCACCCGCTCCCATTCCTCGGGCGGGAACTGGTCGAGGGTCACCCGGTGGGCAAAGGTGTTGACGCCGGCGTTGTTGACGAGGATGTCCAGGCGGCCGTAGCGGCCGGTCGTCGCCTCGACCGCGGCCTCCACCGCGGCGGCGTCGCGGATATCGACTTCGACCGCGAGCGCCTCGGGCAGTGTCGCCGCCAGTTGCCGCGCCCCTTCGAGGTTGATATCGGCGATCACCACGCGACCGCCATTGTCGGCGAATTTGCGCGCAATCGCGCTGCCGATCGCGCCGGCCGCGCCGGTGACGAACGCCACCCGGCCGTCGAGGTCACACCGCATGCCTCCTCCTATTATGATACTATAATCTTTTTGGGTATTGTAACCGGGTGGCGGCACGGCGCAAGCATCGGCTCGCGTCGGGAGGCACGATCGGCGCGTCGGGCCGGTTGCACGCCGCCTGGCCAGGATCACGGGGGGAATAGGATGGCGATCGAGACGATCGAGGGCGTGCTGTGCCCGCAGGGCGAGCTCACGGGCTATGTGGAGGCGCTGCTCAAGGCGGCGGGCGCCGACGCGCCGAGCGCCGAGGCGGTCGCCCGCGCGGTGGTCGATGCCTCGGCGCGCGGGGTCGACACGCATGGCGTTCGCCTCGTTCCCTGGTACCTGCAGATGGTCGAGGGCGGCACCATCAACCGCCAGCCGAACGTGACCTTCACCCAAAAGGCCGCCGCGGTCGGCCACGTCGACGCCGACGACGGGTTCGGGCACCGGGCGAGCTTTCGCGCCGTCGAGGAAGGCATGCGCATGGCCGACGACGCCGGCATCGCGGCCATCACCATCGCACGCTCCACCCATCATGGTGCGTCCGGGGTCTATGCGCTCGCCGCGGCGCGGGCCGGGTATGCGGCAATCGTCGTGACGCACGCCGACCCGGCCGTCGTCCCGTTCGGCGGCACCAGGCCGTTCTACGGGACCAACCCGATCGCCTTTGCCGTGCCGGCGCCCGGCGAGGAGCCGATGCTGCTCGACATGGCGACGAGCGCCAGTCCCTTCAACCGGGTGTTTTTGCGGCGGGCAACCGGCACGCCCCTGCCGCCGGAAGTCGCGCGGGACGAGACGGGCGCGCTGACGACCGATCCCTGGGCGGCACGGGCGGTGGTGCCGGTCGGGGGCGCCATGTTCGGCTACAAGGGCGCGGGGCTTGCGGCGATGGTCGATATCCTTTGCTCGGCCTTCACCGGCATGGGCCATGGCTTCACCCTCGAGCCGGCTTCGCGCAGCAATTTTCAGCGGCCGATGCGGGTCGGGCATTTCGTACTGGTGCTGAAACCGGCGATCTTCCAGGCCCTTTCGGCCTTCGACGCCCGGGTCGGGGCCTTTCTCGCCGACCTGAGAGCGCAGCCAGCTGAGCCCGGGCAGCGCGTGATGGCGCCGGGCGACGTCGAAAAAGCCGAGGCGGCGCGCCGTGCGCGCGAGGGTATTCCGGTCGACAGCACGACCTGGGCGGCGCTCGGGGAGGCCGCGGCGCGCTATGGCCGCGCGGTGCCGCCCAGCCGGCCGACGGCCGGGCACGCCGGCTGAAGGCGATTCTGACCGGGCCGGAGCGGGTCGCCTGCGCTCAGCCGTTCGCGGCGAAGCGCGCGAGCTTGCGCTGGAACCCGGGGCGGTCGAGGACGGCCGGGTTGACCACATTAGCGGGGACGAGCCCGTGCGCCGCGCGGACGATGCCATTGGCGATCGAAACCATCGTCAGGCGGGCGGCGTCCCGGGTCGAGGGCAGCCAGTGCGGGGTGAGGATGACGTTGTCGAAGCGGGTCAACGGATGGTCCGGGGCAATCGGCTCGTGGTCGAAGACGTCGAGCCCCGCACCGGCGATCCGACCGCTCCCGAGCGCCTCGAGCAGCGCTGCCTCGTCGACGATCTCGCCGCGCGCCACGTTGATGAAGTGGACGCCGGGCTTCATGCGGGCGAACTGGGCGGCGCCGATCATGCCGCGCGTCGAGGGATCGAGCCGGTTGTGGAGGCTGATGAAGTCCGACGCTTCCAGCAACTCGTCGAGCGTTTTGACGAGGCGCACGCCCAGGGAGGCGGCTTGCGCCGCATCGGCGCGGGGCGAGTAGGCGATGATCTCCATGCCCCAAGGCCGGGCGAGCCGCGCCAGTTCGCGGCCGCTGGCGCCGAGGCCGACGATGCCCAGCACCTTGCCGGGAAGGTCGACGCCCATCGTTGCCGGCTGGAGGTCCCAGCGGCCGCGGCGCACCAGCCGCTCCTGCTCCGCGAGCCGTTTGGCGCAGGCGAGGATCAGCAGGAACGCGGACGAGGCGGTCGAATGGGTGAGGGTATCGGGGGCGTTGAACACCGCCACGTCGTTGGCCGTGCAGGCGGCAAGGTCGATCTTGTCGGTGCCGGCGCCCGCCCGGCCGATGACCGTCAGGCGCTCGGCTCCATCGGCGAACGCCGCGGCCCTTACCCAGGGCCGGAAAATGACGATGGCGTCGGAGCGGGCGACGTCCTCGGCCGAAATTTCGAGCGAATAGAGCCGGTCCCAGTAGGTCGCGTCGCCGGGCCTCGGGCTCTGGGCGGTCAGGTAGCCGAGGCGGATGGCGGCCTCGCCCTCGTAAACATCGAGGGCGATGTCGGGCACGGCGAGGGCGCCGTGCTCGTCGAGATAGTCGCCGGTGTAGTTCACGTGGAACGGCGGCATCAGGAGGCCGCCAGAGCCGGTCGCCCGCCGCTCACCATATCTTGAGGCTCTCCTCGGTGGTGGTCTCGATGCGGGCGTTGGGACGGCCGAAGAGATCGTCGCGCAGGCGGGTGCCGAGGCCGGGCCGGTCGGGCAGCCGCAGCCGCCCGCCGGCGATCTCGATGCGGTCCTCGACGACGTCGTTGTACCAGCCGTCGACGTAGCCGCGGACGGTTTCCATGATCAGGCCGTTGGGCACGTTGAGCAGCAGGTGGCTCGCGGCCCAGAGCGCCACGGGGCCAATGGTGTCGTGGCAGGTGAAGGGGAGCATGGCCGTGTCGGCCATGGCCGCGACCTTGCGGCCTTCGGTGAGGCCGCCGCCCCAGGAGAGGTCCATCATGACGATGTCGGTCGCCGCCTTCTCGATCCAGGGCCGGAAGCCGAAGCGCGTGAATACCCGCTCGCTCTGGCAGATTGGTAGCGTCGTTTCGGCCTTGAGCCGCGCGAACGCATCGACATTGTCCGCCGGCATGATTTCTTCGAGCCACAGGATGTCGTAGGGCTCGAGCGCGCGGGCGATCTTCACCGAGGACGGGAGATCCCAGCGGCAATGGCCTTCGATGGCGATCTGCATGCGGTCGCCGACGGCCTTGCGGATGTCGGCGACGATGGCGATGCCGGCGTTGAGGTCGTCGTTCGAAATGCCGAGGCCGCGCGTGCCGGCGGCGGTGACGGCGCCCCAGACCAGGGTTTGCCCGCGCTCGTTCTCAGGGCCGGCGATGCCGGGCCCGAACTGGTCGAAGGGCCAGATCTTCATGGCCGTGATGCCCTGCCGCAGCAGGTCCTGGGCCAGTTCGCCCGCCTTGCCGCCGAGCCAGGCATCGAGGTCCGGATAGTTCCCGAAGCCGACGCAGGTGTTGTAGATGCGGATGTTGTCGCGGCTCCGGCCGCCGAGCAGCATGTAGATGGGCAGGCCGGCGATCTGGCCGACGAGGTCCCAGAGCGCCACGTCGAGCGCCGAGATGGCGCGCATTTCCGCGCCCATGACGCCGCAGAAGCTCGCGAGCGAGAACATGTTCTGCCAGTGGTTCTCGATGTCGCGCGGGTCGCGGCCGATGAGCAGCGGGGCATAGATGTCGTGGATGATCGCGGCCACGGCGCGCGGCAGGTAGTAGGTCTCCCCGACGCCCGACAGGCCGGTGTCGGTGTGGATGCGCACCCAGAGATTGTTGGGCAGCGCCTGGCGGGCCTTTGGATTGTGCTGCTGCCAGACCGCGGCGGGCTGGGCTTCAAACCAGATGGTTTCAACCTTGGTGATGCGCATCGCGTTTCTCCCTCATCCCTTGACCGAGCCGGCGGTCAGACCGCGCAGCACATGGCGCTGGATCACCATGTAAAAGACAACGGGCAGCACTGAGAACACCACGCCTGCCGCCATCAGCTCGAAAAGCGGCGTGTCGAGCTGGGTCATCAGCGTCGCGATGCCGAGCGAGGCCGTGTAGAGGCCGTTGTCGATGATGAGGGTCGAGGCGAAGAGGAATTCGCCCCAGCTGGCGAAGAAGGCGATGACGCTCACCGCAACGAGCCCGGGCCGGACCAGCGGCAGGTAGATGTAGGGCAGGACGCCGAGCCGGTTGCAGCCATCGATCAGGGCGGCCTCCACCACCTCCTTCGGCACCGCATCGAAGGCGCTCTTGAGCACCCAGGCGCAGAGCGGCACGACGAACGCCGTGTGGAGGAGGGCGAGCGCGGCGAGATTGTTGGTCCAGCCGAAGCTGCGGTAAAGCGACAGCACCGGGGCGACAACGATCGCCGCCGGCATGATCTGGGTGAAGAGCAGCAGGAGCCCGAAAGCGGATCGGCCGGTCCAGCGCAGGGCCGAGAGGGCATAGGCGGCCGGGATCACGAAGACCAGCGTGCCGATCACGGTGAGCGTCGCGACGATGGTCGAGGTCACCAGCCACTGGGCGATCGGCTTGTCGCCGAAAAGCTGTCCATAGGCCTCCCAGTTGAACCCCTTCGGCAGGAGCGGCGGCGGAAAGGAGAGCGAATAGCTCGAGGGCTGGATGGAGCTCAGCAGCATCCAGTAGACCGGGAAGAAGACGACGACGCAGACGACGAGGATCGCCGCGGCGCGGAGGAGCGTCGCGAGCTTGAGCGCCGTCGAACGGCGGCGCCGGGGGGCGGCGGGCTGGCTCACGGCTCCCTCGCAAGACGCTGCTGCACGACGACGAAGGCGAGCGTTGCAACCGCCGAGATGAGGAAGCCGATGACCGCGAAGGCCCCGGCATAGCCGAAATTGAAGAAGCGGAAGGCCTGCATGTAGATGGCGGGTGCGAGCGTTGTCGTCGCGTCCACGGGGCCACCCCCGGTGATGAGCCAGATCAGGGTGAACTGCTGGGTGGAAAAGATGAAGGCCAGCACGGCGAGGAGGGCAATGGTGTCGCGGATGCCCGGGAGGGTGACGTGGAGGAACTGCCCGAAGACGCCGGCGCCGTCGACGCGGGCCGCGTCGTAAAGCTCATCCGGCACGTTCTGCAGCGCCGCCAGCAGCACCAGCGAATAGAACGGAAAGCCCTTCCAGACGGTGACGAGGATGACGGCCGCCATGGCGAGGTTGGGGTCGAGCAGCCAGCTCTGGTTGTGGTCGATCCAGGGCAGCATGCGCGCGAGGCGGTTGAAGACGCCAAAGGTCGGGTCGAACATCATCACGAAGGTGATGGCGACCGGCACGTCGGGGATCGCCCAGGGGACCGTCAGAATCGAGCGCACGGCGCCACGGCCCGGAAAATCCCAGTTCATCAGGAGCGCCACGGCCAGCGCGACAATGAGGATGATGACATCGACGCTGACGGTATAGGTCAGCGTGTGCATGAGCATTCGCCAGAAGTCCGGATCGGCGAACATCAGGCTGTAGTTGTCGAAGCCGTAGGTGCCGTCGCCCGGATCGAGGCTGACGAGGCTGCCCCGGACGATGGGATAGAGGATCAGCAGCGCCTCGAGCGCCAGGGCCGGCAGGATCAAGAGGTAGGGGAAGGCCTTGCCGTCGACGAGGCTCCGCCGCGCCGGCCGTCGCACCCCGGCGACCATGATCGCTGCCTGCTGCAATTTGCCTCCCGATGCGGGCCGGAACGGCGGCCGGCGCCCGAAGCGAGCCGGGCGCCGGCCGGATTGTTCGTGCTTCAGAGGCGCTTGGCCAGCGCTTCGAGCTGACGCTGCGCGCCGTCCATCGCCTCCTTCACCGACTTGCCGCCCGGCTGCAGCGCGCTTTGCAGGTTCTGCATGATGATACGGCCGAACTGGTCGTCGACGAAGGCAAAGTCGCCCATGACGTCGATCGGCGACACCTGCTTGGCTTCGTTGTAGCCGCTGATCCACGGCTTGTCGGCGAGGTAGGCCTTGAACTTCTCCGACTTCGAGGCGAGGTCGTAGGGCGGGATGACGTAGGAATTGGCTTCCATCAGATCGGCCATCACATCGGGCTGCATGGCGAACTTGATGAATTCCATCGCCCCGTCGACGTTCTTGGAGGTCTTGAGCGCCATCAGCGGGTGGATGCGGTCGAGCGAGCGCTTGCTCTCCCATGGCGGGGCGGCCGACAGCAGGTTGGGGTAGATGGCGGGGTTGGTGGCCTTGAGCACGACGATCGTGGGATTGACGCCGAACGCCTGCGCCACGCGCCCGTCGGCGGTGAGCTTCATCACGCCGCCCTCGGCGGTGCCCTGCGGCGCGCCCGCGTCGTAGAGCTTCTTCCAGAGTTCGAGGCCCTTGACCGTTTCCGGCGAGTTGGCGAGCGGCGTCTTGCCCTGCGCCCACATGCCGTCATAGGGCAGGCAGAAGTTCTGCAGCTGGAACCACCATTCGCCGCCATCGGCGATGGTGTTGATGAGGGCGATGCCGAACTGGTCGGGCCGCTTGGTCAGCTTGGCGGTGGTGTCGACCCATTCGTCGGCGGTGGTCGCGGGCTTGAGCCCGGCGTCGGCGAACAGCTTCTTGTTGTAGACGAGGGCGAAATTCACATCGATGGCCGAGAGGCCGTAGAGCTTGCCGTCCTGGCGGAGGTAGGCGTGGCCGCCGCTCGGGGTGATGCCGAGCTCGCTCACGAGCGAATCGAGCGGCTCGACGTTCTTGTACTTGCGGATCATCTGGGCCGCGAGGTCGGGCAGCGCCATCAGCACGTCGGCGTCGATGCCGCCCGCCTGCGCCTGGATCACGACATTGGCCTCGTACTGGGCGACCGGCCAGCCGGTCCACTCCACCTGGTACTTCGACTGCGACTGGTTGAACTTGTCGAAGAGTGCGTTCCAGCCGTCCTTCTCGCCGGGCTGGAACTGCTCCCAGCTCATCACCTTGAGCTTGATGCGATCGGCCGCAAAGCTGCGCCGGGAGGCGATCGGCAGGGCGGCCCCGGCCGCGAGGGCGGCGGTCGCGGCCATGAATCCCCGCCGCGACAGGCCGGCGGACGTCGAGGCTGAATTCACGCGGTCGATGCGCGGTTGTTTCGGCATTCCATCCTCCTCCAATTCCCCGGCGCCTCGTGTGGGCAGCAATCAACAGCGTTGCGCGGGGAACTGTTTATTGTTTACAATTTCAGCCTATGAGGCGGGGATGGCCGATGTCAAGGCGGAGAAGCAGCTCAGGAGGAGGGCGATGCGGCCCAGTTGGCCCGCAGCGTCGCCAGCAGGCGTTCGCGGGCCTTGTTGATGTGCTCTTCGATGGTCGCGCGGGCGGCGGCGGGGTCGCTCTGGCGGATCACCTCGACAAGCCGGCGATGGTCGCGGTGCCAGCTGTCGAGGTAGTCGGCGGGGAGGGCCTCGCGCAGCATCAGGAACATCATCAGTTGCGAGCGCAGCATCTCCCAGGCGCGGTAGAGGCGCCAGCTGCCGGCGGCGCGGAAGATCGCGTCGTGGAAATCGACGTCGAGCTCGGCGACGACCCGGCGCGTCACGCTGTCGCGCGGCATGCGGGAGAAGCGGTCGAGTACCGCCTCGATGTCGGCGATCTCCTGCGGGCCGGCCTTGCGGACGGCCTGTTCGATGGCGAGCCGCTCGAGCGCCAGGCGCAGGTCGTAGATATCGGCCACGTCCTCCTCGGAGATTTCGCGGACCGTGGCGCCGCGGTGCGGTTCGTGCACCACCAGCCCCTCCTGCTGCAGGCGGAAGATTGCCTGCCGGACGGGACCGCGACTGACCTTGAGGGACGTCGCCAGATCCTCCTCGATCAGCCGCGCGCCGGGCTTGATCCTGCCGGCGAGGATGGCGGCGCGGATCGCGTCGACCACGTCGTCGGTCAGGACGCGCCGGGAGGCCGGGGGAAAATCGAAGGAATCGTCATTCATTGGCGATTGGATACAATCAACGAAATACAACCGCCAGTCCCGGTTGGTCCGGACAGGAGAAAACGCGCTTGATCCGCATTCTGAAGGTTAACACCTACGCGCCCGATACCTCCCTCTACACGGAATTCGGCCCCGATGTCGTTTTCGACATTCACCGGGCCGGGCCGGACGGCGCCGAGCCGCCGTCGCTCGACCGGTGCCGCGTCGCCGACGCGGTGATCAACTGTGCGGCGACGCTGCCCATCGGCGTCGAGCCGAAATACTTCGAGCGGTGCAGAATCGTGGTGCGCGAAGGGGTCGGCTACGACACGCTCGACCTCGCCGGCTGGGGGGCGCGCGGCATTCCGGCCTGCAACGTCCCGGACTACGGGACGACCGAGGTTGCCGACCACGCGCTCGCGCTGCTGCTGTCGCTCGCCCGCGGCACCGCGACCTACCAGGAGGCCATCCGCGACCGGGCGGACGGCTGGCGCTTCGCGGCCGCGCCGCTGGTCCGCCGGCTTCGCGGGGAGATTTTCGGGATTCTCGGACTCGGACGCATCGGCCTCGCGACCGCCCGCCGCGCCGCCGCGTTCGATATGAAGGTCGTATTCTACGATCCCTACCTGCCCAATGGCGCCGAGCTCGCCGCCGGCTATGAGCGCGTCCGCAGCCTCGACGAACTGATGGCGCGCGCCGACATCCTTTCCGTCCACACGCCGCTCACCGAGGAGACGCGCAATCTCGTGGGGCCGTCGCTTCTCGCCAAGGCGAAGCCCAACCTCATCGTCATCAACACGGCGCGGGGGCCCATCGTCGACCTCGACGCGCTGGGCGAGGCGCTCAAGGCGGGCCGCATCGCGGCCGCGGGGCTCGACGTGCTGCCGCGCGAGCCTGCCGATTCCTCGCACCCGCTGATCAAGGCATTCCGCGCGCGCGAGCCCTGGATCGAAGGAAGGCTGGTCCTCAGCCCGCACGCCGCCTTCTACAGCCCCGCCTCGCTCGCGGACATGCAGCGCAAGGCCATCGAGGTCATCGTCAGTTATCTCCGCGACGGCGTGTTGATGAACTGCGTCAACCGGGAATACATGAAGCAACCCGCAGTCGCCTGAGGCGCCGAAACCGCCATGCCCGCCGTGAGCCCGCTCGTCGTCTGCTGCGGCGCCGCAACGCTCGACACCATTTTCAAGGTCGACCGCCTGCCGAGCGGGCCGGGCAAGGTGCTGCCGAGTGCCGCCGTCCAGGTCGCTCACGGCATGGCCTCGAGCGCCGCGGCGACCGTCGCCCGGCTCGGTGGCCGGAGCCTCCTGCTCGCCCGGGTGGGCGCCGACACGGTGGGCGAGGAAATCGTGCGGGGCCTTGCGGTCGCGGGCATCGATTGCCGGCATGTGCGGCGGGTGCCCGGTGCCGCCTCGCCGGTCTGCACGGTCGTCGTCGACGACGAGGGCGAGCGGCTGGTCCTCGCCCACTACGATCCGGCGCTCGGGGACGATCCCGGCTGGCTGCCCCTCGAGCTCGTCGAAACGGCGGGGGCGGTGCTGGTCGATGTGCGCTGGCCGGCGGGCGCGGCCGAAGTGCTGGGGGCGGCGCGGCGGGCCGGCATTCCCGCCGTGCTCGACCTCGACACGGGCCCTCGCCCGGCGCTCGAAATGCTGCTTCCCCTCGCAACGCACGTGATCGCCAGCGAGCCGGCCGCGCGCTTTCTTACCGGCGCGGCGGACGCCATGGCGGCGACGGCCGCTTTGGCGTGGCTGCACGAGGGGTTCGTGGCCGTCACCGCTGGGGCCGAGGGGTGCTGGTTCTTCGATCGGTCCCTTGATCAGGCCATCCATGTGGCCGCCCCGCGCGTTGCCGCCGTCGATACGCTGGCCGCCGGCGACGTGTTTCATGGCGCGTTCGTGCTGGGACTGGTCGAAGGCGAGCCACCCGCCCGGGCGCTCCGCTTCGCCTCGGTGGCAGCCGCCCTCAAATGCCGCAGCTTCGGCGGCCGGCTCGGCACCCCGACGCGTGCCGAGGTCGACGACTGGCTGCGCAGCGAGAGGTGGTGAGAGGCGGCGGACGGCCGTCGCCCCTTTGACTTTCCGACGCCCGGCTTCATCGCGGCCTTGCCGGTCTCGATGAGCGACTTGAGGTTGGAGAGGATCTGCGGCCAGCCTTGCGAGATCATGGCGATGGTCTTCGAGTTGTCGACCGGCATGGTGTGGGTCACGGTGAGCTTGCTCGCCTCGCCCGCGGGCGCGATCTCGAACAGGCACCGGCCATAGCCCTCGGCCCGGGCGGCGGCGTCCATTTCATGGCGCCAGGAGAGCTCGAGGCGGCTCGGCGGGTCGAACCCGACGATATTGCCGCTGTCGGTTGGGCCTTCTCCCGGCTTGACCAGCTGCCAGGGGGCATCCTTCTGCCAGCTCGTGTCGAAGGTGTAGCCGAAGAAATAAGCCTTCATGAATTCGGTGGTGGTGAGCGCCGCCCAGAGCTTTTCCGGGGTGGTGCGGATGTAGGTGACGTAGACGAAACGGCTCTCGGACATAATTGGATACTCCGGTTGTGGATGGGGTGGATCAGCGAACGGGCACCGTGAGCGCCGGCGCGCCGGTCTCGAGGCAGGATTTCAGATTGGAGATGACCTGGGGCCACGCTTCGGCCACGGCCGCGATCAGCCGCGAATTGGGGACGCCGATCGACTGGGTCACCCTGAGCCGCGTGGCCGAGCCGGCGGGCGCGATCTCCATGACGCAGCGGCTATAGCCTTCGGCCCACTTTTCGGGCTCCGCGTTGCGCCAGGACATCACGAGGCGCCGGGGCGGATCGAATTCGAGGAATTCGCCCTCGGTCATCAAGGAGCCGTCGGGAAAGAAGCGGCGCCAGGCGCCGCCGACCCTGAGGTCCGCTTCGAAGGGCAGGCCGAAGAAATAGGCCTTCATGGCCTCGGCCGAGACGAGGGCGTCCCAGACCGAGGGTGGTTCGGCGTGGATATAGGCGAGGTAGTCGTAACGGCTTTCGGCCATGGTGGTCTCCTGTCTTTGGGCGGTTTGATCGTCGCTTGCTCGTGCGGTTCGGCGGGCGCGAGCGGACCCGCCTCAAGAAGCTTGAGTTCGTTGGAACATCACGGTGTTGGGGTCGGGCGGGGTGGCGTCGCGGGCCGGTGTGGCCGGGGCGGCGCGAAAGGCCGGTTAGCCGGATGAGGGGTCAGTCATCGTCGCCCCCCTTTTCCGTTCCATCCTCGGGCGAGTCCCGATCCATCGCCGCCGGCGCCTCGAGGATGTCCTTGAGGTCGGACAGCACCCGCAGGCGCGGCCGGTCAAATTTCCCGATCCAGCGCTCGGCAATGCCGTTGATGGGAACGGGGTTGAGGTAATGCAGCTTCTCGCGGCCCTTCCACTGGAAGGTGACGAGGTTGGCTTCCTCGAGAATGCGCAGATGCTTGGCGACGGCTGGGCGGGTCATGTCGAGCCCCCGGCAGAGCGCCGTGAGCGATTGCCCGCCTTCGAGATGCAGCCGATCCAGCAACTCGCGCCGGCTGCGGTCGGCGAGGGCACGGAAAACGAGATCGCCATCGTCATCTGATGATACCGTTTGGTTTCGTTTCATGCCCCGATATATGAAACCATTTGGTATCGTGTCAAGAGGCGATTGCCGGGCGTGAGCCGCGAGCCCAAAAATGGCCCTCGTCCGCGAGGCTGAGCCGCATTTGCGGTGTACCCCTTCGGGAGGAGGCGCTAGAACGGTTGGCGCTGCCGGCGCCCTCCGGCGGTACAGCATTTTGACTTCGAGCGCGCGGCGCGGCGGCCAGGCCGCAGGGTTGCCGGTTTCCGCCACATCGCGCGAGGGAGGGTTTTGCGATGACTACGTCTTCGCGCCAGCCAGGCCGGCACCGGCTCGCCATCAAGCGGGTCTACCTGCCGCCCGAGGAAACCGACGGGCAGCGCGTGCTGGTCGACCGGCTCTGGCCGCGCGGCCTCCGCAAGGCGGACGCGCATGTTTCGGTCTGGCTCAAGGAGGTGGCGCCCAGCACTGAGCTGCGCCAATGGTTCGGCCACGACCCGGCGCGCTGGGCCGAGTTCAAGTCACGCTATGCGGCGGAGCTTGCGCATAACCCGGCGCTCGAAAAGCTGCGCGACCTCTGGGCGCAAGGGGACGTGACGCTGCTCTATTCGGCCCATGACGAGGCGCACAACCAGGCGCGGGCGCTCGCCGATTTCCTCGAGGCGAGCCGCTGATGACCGGCTGGGACACGCCTCTTTGCCAGGAGCTCGGCTGCCGCTATCCGCTGGTCCTCGCCGGCATGGGCGGGGTGTCGCGGGCGGAGCTGGTTGGCGCGGTCACGGAAGCCGGGGGGTTCGGCTTTCTCGGCATGGTCCGGGAGCCGCCCGAGCTCATCGCCCGCGAGGTCGAGGCGCTGCGGCGGGCTGGGCATGCGCGCTTCGGCGTCAACCTCATCCCGGCCGCGACGCCGCCAAAACTGCTCGAAGCCGAGCTCGCCACATGCCTTGCGCTCGAGGTGCCGGTGATGGCCCTGTTCTGGGACATCGACCGCGCCGTCGTGCGGCGGCTGCGCGATGCCGGGATCCTGGTGGTTTACCAGGTAGGCAGCGTCGAGGAGGGGCAGGAAGCGGTCGCCGCCGGGGCCCAGGTGCTGATCGCGCAGGGCGTCGAGGCCGGCGGCCACGTGCGGGGCACGACCCCGCTCTTCACGCTGTTGCCTGCCCTGGCGCGCGCGGTCGATGTCCCGGTGCTCGCGGCCGGCGGCATCGTCGAGGCGGGGGATGTTGCGGCGGCGCTGGCGCTCGGGGCGCAGGGCGCGGTGCTCGGCACGGCGATGATCGCGACTCGCGAATCCTTCGCCCACGACGTGCACAAGGCGCGGCTCCTCGCGGCGCGGGGCGAGGACACGGTGCTGACCGATGCCTTTCACATCAACTGGCCGGACGGCGCCCGCGTGCGGGTGCTCGATTGTCCCGTCACGCAGGGCCTCCGGGGCGACCCCTGGGCGGGCGCGCCGCGGGTCATCGGCTCGGACGAGGGCCGGCCCATCTGTCTCTTCAGCACGGATTCGCCCTTGCGCTCGACGACGGGCGATCTCGAGGAGATGGCGCTCTATGCCGGGGCGGGGGTGGGCCGGCTCACCCAGCTGACGACGGCGGGGCGGCGCCTGGCCCGCCTCGTCGCGGAGACCGAGTTGTTGCTGCGCCTGCCGGGCGGGCGCGGGGAAGCGGAACTGGCGTCGCCCGTCTGCTATGCCGGCATCAGCCCCGAGTATATGGGCTACCTCGACCATGCCGGGCTCGTCGCCGCGCTCGAGGGGCTCCGCCGCCGCGCCGCATCCGCCCTGCAGGCGGCCACGCGCGGCTCGGCACCCGAGAGGCGCTATGCGCGCTGGGTGCTGATGCTCGCGGCGCTTCTCGCCGAGCTCGAGGGGCATCCGCCGCCGCCGCCGGAGCCGGCCGAGGTGCCGTCTCCAGACGAAGCGGCGCAGCTGGTCGCCGGGGCGCGGGCGCTGCTGCCAAAAGTGTTCGAGGCGCGGGTGGGGCA
>DASZTU010000353.1:0-3493 GCA_035547975.1 Devosiaceae bacterium
TGCGCTCCCACCTCAGGACGAGGCCAGTGTAGGCTGGGGCCTCTTCGAGGCTCGCTGCGCTCGCACCTCAGGACGAGGCCGGTGTAGGCTGGGGCCCCTTCGAGGCTCGCTGCGCTCGCACCTCAGGACGAGGCCGGCGTAGGCTGGGGCCTCTTCGAGGCTCGCTGCGCTCGCGCCTCAGGACGAGGCCGGTGTACGCTGAGCCGGAAATTCCACGCCCCTCATGAACCCCACGCCCTCGTAAAGATTCCACGCCCCTCATGGTGAGGTGCGAGCGCAGCGAGCCTCGAACCATGGCCAAGCACTCAAAGCCCAACATCCTCTTCATCACCGCCGACCAGTGGCGTGGCGAGGCGACCGGCTATGCCGGTCATCCGCTGGTGAGGACGCCCCATCTCGATCGCCTTGCGGCCGAGGGCGTCGCGTTCCTCAACCACTACGCCCAGGCGGCGCCGTGCTCGCCGGCGCGGGCCTGCCTCTATACGGGCATCTACCAGATGAACAACCGGGTGGTGCGCAACGGCACCCCGCTCGATGCCCGCTTCGACAACATGGCGCTCGCTGCCCGGCGGGCCGGCTACGAGCCCACGCTCTTCGGCTACACCGACCAGTCCGCCGATCCGCGGTCCCTTCCGCCGGGCGACCCCGCCCTCACCACCTATGAGGGCGTGCTGCCCGGCTTCACCGCGCGCGTCAAACTGACCGAGGACGAAAAACCCTGGCTCTCCTGGCTGCGCCGGCAGGGCCTCGATTTTGCGGATCGCGATGCCGCGCATCGACCGGTCGGCGCCCTCCCCGGCACGATCTCCAACGCCCCGCCCGCTTATTCCGCCGACCAGACCCAGACGGCGTTTCTTGCGGACGAGTTCATCCGCTGGCTCGGCGAGCAGGAGGAGGAGCGGCCGTGGTTCGCGCACCTCTCTTTCCTCAGGCCGCACCCGCCCTTCGTCGTGCCCGCCCCCTACAACACCATGTTTTCGCCCGAGGAGGTCGACGGTTTTCGCCGCGCCCCCTCGGCCGACGCTGAGGCCGGCCTTCACCCCCTCGTCGCGTTCGGCCTCGCGGCAACGCCGGCCGCGAGCTTCGTCCCCGACGGCCGGGGCCTCGTCCGTGACCTGAGCGAAGCCGATTTCCGCCAGATCAGGGCGACCTATTACGGCATGATCGCCGAGGTCGATTTCCAGCTCGGCCGCGTCCTCTCCTCCCTGCGCGCCGCCGGCATGTGGGACGACACGCTGATCGTCTTCACCTCCGACCACGCCGAAATGCTGGGCGACCACTGGCTGCTCGGCAAGGGCGGCTTCTTCGATGAGAGCCAGCACATCCCGCTCGTTATCCGCGATCCGCGGCGACCGGCGGCGTTCGGGCGGCGGGTTACCGATTTCACCGAGGCGGTCGACCTGTTCCCGACCCTCCTCGGGGCCCTCGGCGTGCCGCCCACCCATCATCCCGACGGCCGCGCCCTGACCCCGTTTCTCGAGGGCGCATCGCCCGAGGACTGGCGCGACGCGGTGCACTGGGAGTTCGACTTCCGGGACGTTGCGGGCGGCGAAGCCGAGCGCTGGTTCGGCCTGCCCTCGACCCGCCTCAGTATGGCGGCGCTGCGCACGCAAAAACACAAATACGTACACTTTTCGGCCCTGCCGCCGCTGCTCTTCGACCTCGAGGCCGACCCCGACTGCCTCGTCAACCGCGCCGGCGATCCCGCCTGTCTCTCCGTCCGCCTCGAGCTCGCCGAACGGCTCCTCGCCTGGCGCGCCGAGCACCTCGACCAGACCCTGGCGCTCACCGAGCTCACCCCCCGTGGTGTCGTGACCTCCGCCTGGCGCGCGTAAAAATCCCGCCCAACGGATCGCGGCCGCCACGCTAGCAAAAAGACTTTGCGGCCCTCCCGCTCGGGCGTATTCAGGCGCAAGAAGTCCGGCTAAGCTTTCCCCATGCAAGACATCTTCGTTTCCACCGCCTGGCTCGCCGAGCACCTCAGGGACCCGGCGGTCGCCATCGTCGACGCCAGCTGGTACCTGCCGACGGCGGGCCGCGACGCCCACGCCGAGTACCTCGCCGGCCACATTCCCGGGGCCCTTTTCTTCGACATCGACGCCATTGCCGACCGCACGACCAACCTGCCGCACATGCTGCCGACGCCCGAGGATTTTGCCCGCATGGTCGGGGCGCTCGGGATTTCCGACCGCATGACGGTCATCGTCTATGACGAGCCGGGGCTGTTTTCCGCGCCGCGCGTGCGCTGGACGTTTCGCACCATGGGCGCGAAGGATGTCCGCATCCTCTCGGGCGGCGGCCAGAAATGGCGCGCCGAGCACCGCCCCATCGAGCACGGCGCGGTGCAACGCCAGCCCGCCCACTTTACCGCCCGCTTCGATGGCACCGCGGTCGTCGACTTTGCGGCGGTCGAGCGGCGGCGGCACCAGCCTGAAACGGTCATCATCGACGCCCGCCCGGCGCCGCGCTTCGCGGGCGAAGCGCCCGAACCCCGCCCCGGCCTCAAGCGCGGCCACATCCCGCGCAGCTTCAATCTGCCGTTCGGCGACGTCGTCCACGATGGCACGCTGAAACCCGTCGCCGAATTGCAGCGCATCTTCGATGCGGCCGGCATCGACCTCGAATCTCCGCTCATCACCACCTGCGGCTCGGGCATCACCGCGGCGATCGTCGCGCTCGGGCTGGAGGCGGCGGGGGCCCGGCAGGTCGCCGTCTATGACGGCTCCTGGGCCGAATGGGGCGCCCGGCCCGACGCCGCCGTGGCGACCGGCAAGCCCTAAGGCCGCCCGCCTTGAGCAGCCGCGCCGCGAGCCGGACCGCCACCGAACGCCGCATCCGCCGCCTCGCGCAGCGGCAGGGGCTCTCGCTGCTCGTCGCCCAGAAGCGGAATCCCCGGATCGAGGCGCATGGCGGCTACATGCTGCGCCGCGACGAGGATTTCGCCATCGTCTTCGGCAACGCCCGCTACGATTTTTCCGCCGACCTCGACGAGATCGAGGCCTGGCTGGAAGCGCAGGCCGCGGCCGGGGAGGAAGAAGGCTAGCCCGTCATCACTCCCCGCGCCGAAGAGGTGGCACGCCCCTATCGCACCCCTTGCGCAAAGCTTTGGATGCGCCCCACCGCCTCCCGGAGCTCGGCGTCCGATGCCGCGTAGCTCAGCCTGAAATGCCCGGCGAGGCCGAAGGCCGCCCCGTGCACCAGCGCCACCCCGGTCTCTTCGAGGAGCGCGATGACGAAATCCTCGTCGTTTCCGATCTTTCGCCCGCTCTTGCTGGATTTCCCCAGGAGCCCCCGGCAGGAGGGAAAGACGTAGAACGCCCCGGCCGGCCTGAGGCACTCGATGCCGTTGGCCGCATTGAGCCCCTCGACCACGAAGTCCCGGCGCGCCTGAAAGACCCGCCGCCACTCGGCGAGAAAATCCTGCGGCCCGTTGAGCGCTTCGACCGCCGCCCACTGCGAGATCGAGGTCGGGCAGCTGGTCGACTGGCCCTGG
>DASZTU010000354.1:0-12072 GCA_035547975.1 Devosiaceae bacterium
AGGGTGCGGCCGCGGGCGGCGGAAAGCTTTGGCCTCGCCGTACACGAGCTCGCAACCAACGCGGTCAAGTACGGCGCGCTCGCGACCCCCGGCGGCCGGCTCGCCATCGACTGGCAGCTGGTCGAGCAGCCGGATGGCGCGTCCTTTCAGTTCATCTGGGCCGAGACCTGCCTCGACGGCCCACCCATAGGGGCAAGGCGGCGCGGTTTCGGCACCGAGGTGCTCGAAAAATCACTCGCCTACGAGCTCGGCGCGGAAACCTCGCTCGTCTTCGGTCCGGCGGGACTGGTCTGCCGCATCGCGGTCCCGCTGAGCAACTTCGCACAGGATTAGTCCACCCGGCGCGCCCGCTCTGGACGAGGCGCCCGGCCGCGCTATGCTCGGGGGGCAGCGCCTCGGGAGGCGGAGCATGGGGAAAGGCCGGCGGCAGGCGGGTAGCGGTTTCGCGCGGGGTTACGGGGAACTTCGCGGCGCCGGCTTTCGCGACCGTACCGAGGCCGGCCGGCAGCTTGCGGCGGCGCTCGCCGCCCATAAGGGACACGACGTGCTGGTCCTCGCCCTGCCGCGTGGCGGGCTGCCGGTCGCGGCGGAAGTCGCGCGCGAACTCAACGCTCCGCTCGACCTCCTGCTGGTGCGCAAGATCGGGGCGCCGATGCAGCCGGAGCTCGCCATGGGCGCGGTGGTCGACGGGCCGTCGCCGACCATCGTGCGCAACGAAGCCGTGATCGCGGAGGCCGGCATTTCGCCGGCGGCGTTCGACCGGGTACTGAAGCAGGAGCTCGAGGAGATGGAACGGCGGCGCCGGCGCTACCTCGCCGGCCGGCCGCCCCCCGTCATTGCCGGGCGGACGGTGATCGTCGTCGACGACGGGATCGCAACGGGCGCCACGGCGCGGGCGGCGCTCGAGGCGCTGCGGCGTCACCATCCGGCGCGGCTGGTGCTCGCGACGCCCGTCGCCCCGCCCGATACGGTGCAGCAACTCAGGCCGCTCGCCGACGAGGTCGTCTGCCTGCTGCAGCCGCCGCACCTCGGCGCCATCGGGTTTTACTACGACGATTTCGGCCAGCTGACGGACGAGGACGTGATCGCCATCCTCGCCCGTTTCCCGCCGCCGTCCAGCCAGCCGGCCGGCGCCACCCACTAGGGTCAGGGCAGCCGGTTGAGGCCGGCCAGCTGTGTTTCGATCTCGACGGTCGACAGGCGCGCCAGGTCCTTGCCGATCTCAGCCGACACCACCGCCCTGACGGCGGGCGCGAGGAACGTGCGCAGCACGCCCAAGGCCCGCGGCGGCGCCACGATCACGAGGTCGGTGATGTCGCGCGCGTGCACCAGGGCCTCGAGCTTGTGGGCCACCCCGCGCAGGAAATCGGTCTCGGCGAGGTCGTGATAGTCGGGCTCCTCGACGGCGCTGCGGAACGTGCCCATTGCTTCGCGCACGCGGCCGGGCCGCTCGGCACCGAGGTCGCGCGTCGGGGGATGCGGCTCGAACGCGGCCTCGACGACCTGGAGGTTGAGCGCCAGCGCGTCGCCCGCGTTGCGGAAAACCAGCGCCTTGCTGCCATCGCAGACGAGGACGTACGCGTGGCGATGAATGCGGATGGGGGCCATGATGTCTCTCTTTGCTCAGAGGCGTTCAGAGGGAGGAAAAGGCCTAGCGGGCGACATAGCCGCCATCGACCAGGTAGTAGCTGCCGGTCACGAAGGAGGCCTCGTTCGACAACAGGAAGCAGGTGAGCGCCGCGACCTCCTCGGGCTTTCCCAGCCGGCCGACCGGATGCAGGCCGGCGAGGCCGCCAAGGACCTCGGGGCTGAGATTGTTCGAGAGCAGCGGGGTTTCGATGAAGCCCGGGCCGACCGCGTTCACCCGCACGCCTGCCTTGGCGTATTCGAGCGCTGCAACCTTGGTGAGCCCCAGCATGCCATGCTTGGCCGTGGTGTAGGCGGCGGCCGTCGCCCAGCCGACACTGCCGAGGATCGACGACATGTTGACGATGGCGCCGCCACCGGCCCGCAGCATCGCCGGAATCTCGTACTTCATGCCGTAAAAGACGCTGTTGAGGTTGACGTCGATGACGCGGTGCCACCCGTCGACCGGATAGTCGGCCGTTGCGACGCTCGGCCCGCCAATGCCGGCGTTGTTGACCGCCAGGTGCAGCGCCCCGCACTCGTGCTCGGCGTAGTCGACGAGGGCCTCGACTTCCTCCACATTGCCGACGTCGAGCCGGTAGGTCAGCGCGCGTTCCCCGATCTCCGCCGCGATCTTCTCGAGCCCGCCCTTGTCGAGATCGGCGACAACCACCTGCGCCCCTTCCCGCGCCAGCTGCCTGGCGATTGCCGCGCCAATGCCCGAGGCCCCTCCGGTGACGAGGGCCACCTTGCCTGCGAATCGTTCGTTCATTTCCAATGCTCGCTCTTCAACGGACCCGGGGCGTCGGCCGCGACGACGGACCTGCCCGGCACCCCGCAATGCTGACGCACGGGGCGAGCGAGACATTGATCGGCGTCAAGGAGGACGGGCGCCCAAGGCCTTCGCCGACCCTTTGACCTCGCGCAAGGCAGGCCAGCCCCGATTGCCCCAGCCTCGCGGGGCATCGGGGCAGGCCGGGAAGACGTGGCCCGGTCTTGTTGCCCGCGCGACGGAGGCGCAGTGTCCGAAATCCGGGATCATGGCCCTGACCGCAGCGCAGCCATTGTGTCGGAAGCGCACGCCGCAACCGTCGCCGATGTGCTGGCGACGCTCGGCACGACCTCGGCCGGTCTTTCCGAGGCGGAGGCCGAGCGGCGACTGCGGCGCTTCGGTCCCAATACGATCGCCGCCCGGCCGCGCGCCTCGGCGCTTCGCATCGCCCTGCACCAGTTTCAAAGCCCGGTCATCTACCTGCTGCTCGCGGCCGGCGCGCTCGCCCTCTATTTCGGCGAAACCGAGGAGGCGATTGCCATCGGGGCGGTCCTCTGCCTCAACGCGCTGATCGCGACCGTGACGGAACTCCGCGCGGCGCGCTCCGTCGAGGCGCTGCGGGCGCTCGGCACGCATGCGGCGCGCGTCCGCCGCGGCGGGGAAACCCGCGTGGTCGACGCCGAGAGGCTCACGCCGGGGGACATCGTGCTGGTCGAGGCGGGCGATGCCGTTGCGGCCGATCTGCGGCTCATAGAGGCGCATCGGCTCGGCGCCGACGAGTCGACGCTCACCGGCGAATCCGCCCTCGTCGAGAAGGCGACGGCCCCGGTCGCCACCGACGCACGGCTGGCCGACCGGCCGTCCATGCTGTTCAAGGGCACGACGGTCATCCGCGGCTCGGGGGTGGGCGTCGTCGTTGCGGTCGGCCTTGACACCGAGGTGGGCCGCATCACCCGGCTGGTCGAGGAAGCGGCCTCCGAAACTTCGCCGCTCGAACGACGTCTCGCCCGCCTTTCGGGGCAGCTGATCTGGATCACCCTGGCCCTCGCGGCGATGATCGCGGCCGTCGGCATCGCGAGCGGCAAGAACGCCCTGCTGATGGTCGAGGCCGCCATTGCGCTCGCGGTCGCGGCGATACCCGAGGGGCTGCCGATCGTCGCGACCCTCGCGCTCGCCCGCGGCATGCTGCGCCTCGCGCGCCACAATGCCCTGGTCGATCGGCTCTCGGCGGTCGAGACTCTCGGCGCGACGACGGTCATCCTCACCGACAAGACCGGCACCCTGACCGAGAACCGAATGGCGGTCCGGCGCATCTGGCCGCCGGCCGAAGCGCCCGGTGGGGTCGACCTTTCGGGCGAGGGGGGAAGGCAAAAGCTGGTCGAGGTCGCCGTGCTCTGCAATGGCGCGGCGCTCGATCCCGACCCCGGTTCGGGCGATCCCATGGAACTCGCATTGCTGCGCCTCGGCCGCTCGGAAGGGATCGAACGGGAGGCGCTGCTCGAACGCTCCCCCCTCGCGGCAGTCCATGCCTTCGAGACGGAAACCCGGATGATGGCGACCGTTCACCGCCTGCCGGACGGCTGCTTCCTCTACGCCGTCAAGGGGGCGCCGGAAGCCGTGCTGGCCCATTGCGGGGCGATCGAGAAGCAGCCTGGCGCCGGGCCCGCCGGCGACGATTGGCGGCAGTGTGTCCAGGGGGAAATCGAGAGGCTGGGACACGAGGGGCTGCGCCTCCTCGCCTGTGCCCGCAAGATCGCGCCGCGCGCCGACGCCAACCCCTTCGAGGACCTCACCTTCCTCGGCCTCATCGGGCTCGAGGATCCGCCGCGGGCCGATGTCCCCCCCGCGGTCGCCGCCTGCCGGTCGGCCGGCATCAAGGTGGTCATGGTGACGGGCGACCATGCCGTGACGGCGCGCGCCATCGCCCGCCGCGTCGGGCTTGGCGACGGCGCCGCCGGGGTGATCGAGGGGCGCAATCTCGCACGCCTCATCGCCCGGGACCCGGACGCCGTCCCCAACGCCGACGTCTTCGCGCGCGTCAATCCGGCGGAAAAGCTCGCGCTCGTCAAGGCCTACCAGGGGAGAGGGGAGATCGTCGCCATGACGGGCGATGGCGTGAACGATGCGCCCGCGCTGCGCCAGGCGGATATCGGCGTCGCGATGGGCCTGCGGGGCACGGACGTCGCGCGGCAGGCCGCCGACATGATCCTCCTCGATGACGCCTTCCCGACCATCGTGCGGGCGGTACACGAGGGCCGCGTGATTTTTGGCAACATCCAGCGGTTCATCGTCTACCTGCTCTCGTGCAACCTGAGCGAGGTGCTGGTGGTGGGTCTCGCGACGCTGTCGACGCTGCCGCTCCCGATCCTGCCGCTCCAGATCCTCTATCTCAACCTCGTGACCGACGTCTTCCCGGCCTTTGCCCTCGCCATGGGGAATGGCGACGGCGGCGTGATGCGGCACGGCCCGCGCGACCCGCGCCAGCCGATCGTCGGGCGGGCGCAATGGTGGACGATCGCTGGAGAAAGCATGGCGCTCGCGGCGGGCACGATCGGGGCGATGCTCTGGGCCATGGCGCTCGATTTTCCGGCCGCGGCGGTCACCACGACCACCTTCCTGACGCTCGCCTTCGGCCAGCTCTGGCACGTCTTCAACATGCGCGGCCGGCGCGCCCATCCCCTCTATAACGAGGTGACGCGCAACCGCTGGGTCTGGCGATCGCTCATCGTCTGCACCGTCCTTCTGGTCGTGCCGTGCCATTGGCCGCCTTTCGCCCGGGTGTTGGGGCTCGTCCAGCCCGGCGCCGCGCAGTGGACCATCGTTGCGGCCATGAGCCTTGCCCCGCTCGTCCTGCTGCAGCTCATCGGCATCATCGCCTCTGGCCGCGTGGTTGCCGGCCGGGCTAGAAGCGGCCGACCACAATCCCCCGACGAGCCATGACCGAACTCGACGACCTCCTGACGCTCCGCGACGTGCTGCGCTATGCGGTCTCGCGCTTCAACGGCGCCGCCCTCACCTACGGCCACGGCACGCGCAATGCGCTCGACGAGGCCGCCTTCCTGCTGCTCGAGGCGCTCAAGCTGCCGATCGAGGACATCAATCCCTGGCTCGATGCGCGGCTCACGCGGCCCGAACGGGCGCGGCTGCTGGAGCTCATCGAGGCGCGGATCGCAACGCGGAAACCCGCGCCCTATCTCGTCGGCCGCGCCTATATCCAGGGCATCGGCTTTTCGGTCGACGAGCGGGTCATCATTCCACGCTCCTATATCGCCGAACTCCTGCTCGAGGGGACGCTCGGACCGGAGGCGCTGGGCCTGCTGCCCGATGCGGCCGCGATCGGCCCGGTGCTCGACCTCTGCACCGGCTCGGGGTGCCTTGCGATCATCGCGGCCGGCATCTTCGGCAACTCCCGCGTCGATGCCGCCGATATTTCGCCCGCTGCGCTCGAGGTGGCGCGCCGCAACATCGAGGAGCACGAACTCGCCGATCGCATCCGGCTGGTCGAGGGCGACCTTTTTGCGCCGCTCGCCGGCCGGCGCTACGACCTCATCATCGCCAATCCGCCCTACGTCGCGGCGGCGGAGGTGGCGGCGTTTCCGCGCGAATATCGCGCCGAGCCGCAGCTAGCGCATCTGGGCGGCGCGGACGGGCTCGACATCGTCCGCCGCATCCTCGCGGAGGCCGGCCGCCATCTCAATCCGGGCGCGGGACTCCTCTGCGAAATCGGCACGGGACGGGACATTCTCGAAGCGGAATTCGACCTGCCCTTCACCTGGCTCGATACCAGCGAAAGCGAGGGCGAGGTCTTCTGGCTACCGGCCGCGGCGCTGGGGTAGTGGCGGCGGGCGCGGTCGGGGCGGCCCCGACGTCATACGCGCGTTGGTGCCCCGGAGAAGACTCGAACTTCCACGACTTTCATCACACGGACCTGAACCGTGCGCGTCTACCAATTCCGCCACCGGGGCACGGCAACGTCGGCGCCTCGCGGTAATGCCGCGTGCGGGCCGCTAACTAGGGCAAGGGCTTCCCGCTTGTCAATCGCCGTTCCGAGTTACCCCCGGCGCGGCGATCGACCATCCTGCCCGCACGTGGGGAAAGGCCCCGATCCGCCCGCATTTACCAGGCCGCGCCCTCGACATGGCACAAATCTTGTATGGCCAAACGAAATGCGCCATGGTCGCCGGCGATTTGGTTCCCTCCCCGAGGAGTTTTCGCCGCATGGCCCTCGCACCCAGGATCGAGGTGCGGCAGTCGCAGAGCCTGACGCTCACGCCGCAGCTGATGCAGTCGATCCGGCTGCTGCAGCTCAGCCATCTCGAGCTCAACGCCTTCATCGACACCGAATTGCTGCGCAACCCGCTTCTCGAGCGGGAAGAAGGCGAGCCCGGCGAGGACCCGGCCGAAGCGGCCGAACCCTCCCCCGAACGGGCCGCGCATGAGGACGCGGTGACGCTCGGCGACCGGATCGAATCGGCCGACGGCATCGCCGAGAGCTTTGATACGGCGGTCGAGAACGTCTTTCCCGAGCAGACCGGCTCCGACGCCGCGGCGCCCTCGCGCGACGGCTTTTCCGGGCCCGGCGGCGGCGAGCGCGGGGGCGGGGCCGACCTCGACCAGTTCGTCGCCGCCCGCCCTACCCTCGCCGACCACATCGAGGCGCAGATCGGCCCGCTGCTGCGCGATCCGGCGGAGCGGCTCATTGCGCGTCATCTCATCGACGGCCTCAACGACGCCGGCTATCTCACGGCCGACCTGCCGGGCATCGCCGACCTGCTCGGGGCGCCGCTCGGCCGCGTCGAGGCGGTGCTCGCCCTGCTCCAGGGGTGCGACCCGCCCGGGGTCTTCGCCCGCACGGTGCCGGAGTGCCTCGCGCTGCAGCTGCGCGAGAAGGACCGGCTCGACCCGATGATGCAGCGGCTCCTCGACCATCTCGACCTCGTCGCGGGGCACGACCTCATGGCGCTGGGGCGCGCCGTGGGATGCGACCGGGAGGATCTTTCGGAGATGCTGGCAGAACTGCGGGCGCTCGAGCCGCGGCCGGGGCGCGCCTTCGATGCGACGCCGGTCGAGGCCGTGGTGCCGGATGTCTTCGTGCGGCGTGGCCCCGGTGGCGACTGGGCGATCGAGCTCAACGGCGACGTGCTGCCGCGCGTCCTCGTCAACCGCCGCTATCACGCAACGGTCAGCCGGCACGCCCGGAACGCCGCCGACAAAACCTTCATCGCCGAGTGCCTTGCGCAGGCCCACTGGCTGACCAGGAGCCTCGACCAGCGCGCCCAGACCATCCTCAAGGTCGCAACCGAAATCGTCCGCCAGCAGGATAGCTTCCTCCTCCACGGCATCACCCATCTGCGCCCGATGACGCTCAAGATGGTGGCCGAGGCGATCGAGATGCACGAATCGACCGTGTCGCGCGTCACCTCCAACAAGTACATGGCGACGCCGCGCGGGCTGTTCGAAATGAAATATTTCTTCACCACCGCACTCGCCTCCGCGAGCGGCGGCGAGGATCATTCGGCGGAAGCCGTGCGGCATCGCATCCGCCAGCTCATCGAGCAGGAATCGGCGGCCGACATCCTCTCGGACGATACCATCGCCGAGGTGCTGCACAGGGAACAGGGGATCGAAGTCGCCCGCCGCACGGTCGCCAAGTACCGCGAGGGCATGAACATTCCCTCCTCGGTCATCCGCCGGCGGCAGAAGCGGCAGATGGCCCTGGCGCGGTGAGCGCGATTTGCCCCGATCGGCGTTTTTGCGGCGCCGGGGAGCGCGCAACCGGCGCGCGCAATGTAGGTAGCTGCAACCCCGATGTCATTGGCGAATTGAGCCAATGGGCCGGAGGTTTGCGCATTGCCTCGCCGAATCGGGCGGCGCTAATCTTCACTCGGCGGGTCGCCCGTCCGAGCGGCCCGTGACGGCAACGAGCTCAAGAGGAAGCCATGACCCTTCGCGTATCGGGAAAGAACATGGACGTTGGGGACGCGCTGCGGAACAAGGCGGTACGGCATTTCGACAGCGTCGTCGGCAAGTACTTCGACGGTGGCTATGACGGGCATCTCACGCTCGAGCACGAGGGCTCGGGCTTCAATGCGACCTGCCTCGTGCATCTCGATACCGGCGCCATGCTGCGCTCCAGCGCCTATGGGGGCGATGCCGTGTCGGCCTATGAGCTGATGACGCAGCACATCGAAAAGCGCCTGCGCCGCTACAATCGCCGGCTCAAGGAGCACCGGCGTCCGGAGGACGAAGACGGCGCCGCGACCGCCTATGTGCTGGCGGCGACCGAGGACGACGCCGAGCTCGACGCCGATTATTCCCCGCCGGTGATCGCCGAGAGCACCTCGAGCCTCAGGCGAATGACAGTGGGAGAAGCGGTGATGGAGCTTGACCTGTCACAGGGCGACGTGGTCGTCTTCCTCCATGCTGGACATGGGGGGCTGAATGTGGTTTATCGCCGCGCCGATGGCAATATAGGCTGGATCGATCCGGCCTTGAGCGGCAAGTAGGTCCGCGGCGACCATCGCATTCCGATCAACATCACCAAGGTTTCCGTTTGATGGAACTTGCCGATCTTCTCTCGGCAGACTCGGTTCTTGCCTTCGACAGGGTCAACGATAAAGCCGAATTGCTGGCTGTACTTAGCCGGCACGCGGCTGCCCAGACGGGCCAATCGGCCGAAGGGGTGCTCGAGGCGCTGGTGGCCAGGGAATCGCTCGGCTCGACCGGCCTCGGCAACGGGATTGCGGTGCCGCACGGCAAGCTTGCGGGCCTGAGGGGCGTGACAGCGACGTTCGCCCGCCTCGGGGAGGGCGTCGACTTCGAATCAGTGGACGACCAGCCGGTCGACCTCGTCTTCATGCTCCTCGCGCCCACCGGCGCAGGCGCCGACCACCTCAAGGCCCTGGCGCGGGTGGCCCGGCTGCTGCGCACCGAATCGCTGGTCGAAAGGCTCAGGTCGACGGACGATCCGGCGCGGCTCTATGAACTACTGACCAATGCGGTGCCGTCGCAGAATGCCGCCTGACCGGCAACCGGCATCCCCTCATGCAAAGGGCCCCTCACGGGGCCCTTTTTCGTTTCGGCGGATCGGAGTCGGGCGCTTTCAGTGCAGGGAAACCACGCCGTAGTTGCGCTCGGCGAGCCAATCGGCCACCGCCTCGTCGCTGTCGCCCACCATCAGGGGCGAGCCATCGGCCGACACGACCAGTTGCAGGTCGGCATCGGGCTCGATATCGGCACCGCCCGCCATCATGGCGGCGAGAGCGGCACCCTTGATGGGGCGCACATACACCACGGCGTTGCCGCCGAGCGCCATAAACTGGGCGGGGGTCAGATGCTTCAGCGGATGGGCCGCGTTGAACGCGGCTTCCGGATTCTCGGGTCTGTCTTGCATCTTGCTCTCCTTACGCAGAACGTATCTCGATGGTGCGGGCGATCTTTTCGGCCTTCGGGCGCACCAGTGAGATCATCAGCATGCCGTTCTTCAGTTCCGCCTCTTGCACAACAACGCCATCGGCGAGAAGGAAGTTTCTCTGGAACTGACGCGCCGCGATTCCGCGGTGCAGATATTGCCGGCCGGCATCTTCCTTCTGGCGGCCGCGCACCAACAGCTGGTTGTCCTCGGCGACCACATCGAGCTCGTCCCTGCCGAAGCCCGCAACGGCAATGGAGATAAGGAATTTCTCCGTGCCGTCGGCTTCGACGATGCGCTCGATGTTATACGGAGGATAGCCGTCTGCGGCTTTCGCCAACCGGTCGACACGCTCTTCGAAGCTGTCGAAGCCCAGCAGAAACGGCGCCGAGAAAAGCGAAAGACGAGACACCTGAAAATCCGTCCTTGTGATCAAGCAACGTCCGAAGGCAGCCCAAGATCGAGGCACTGCCTTCGCGAGAACATATGGGGACCGGGGGGCGCCGTTCAAGTCCATTGCGACCCGCCGCGCCGCACCGGAGTGCAATACTGGTGAGCCAGATCATCACCATTGTAACGCCCGCGTTTCGGGCCGAATCCGTCATTGCCGGGGCGGTGCGGAGCGTCCTCGGGCAAAGCTTTGCCGATTGGCAGATGCTGATCGTTTCGGACGACGGGGCGGACTACGAAGCGATCCTTGCGAAATCGGGGATCGTGGATCGGCGCCTGAGCTTCCTTTCCTCGGGCGGGGTCGGGACGGGCGCGTCCAGTGCCCGCAATGCGGGGCTCGACGCGGTCCGGACGCCCTATGTCGCCGTGCTCGACGCCGATGACCGCTTCAAGCCGCAGAAGCTGGCGCGGGCCCTCGCCGCGCTCGAGGTCCACCCCATCGTTTCCACGGCGATCGAGGACGTCGACCCGGACGGGCGGCACCTGCGCTTCGTCGGGGCGGGCGCCGACCGGCTGCTGACCACCGGGGCGCACAAATTCGTGAATTTCTCGATGGATTCGATGATCGTCTGGGATCGGCGGCGGGTGGACGCGCGCTACGATCCCACCCTCCCCAACATGAACGATCTCGATTTCCTGATGCAGCTTTACCGCGGCAGCGCCGCCTCGTTCCACATCGGGGAGCCGCTGCACGATTACGTGAAGCAGCCGGCCTCACTCTCCAACGGGGCGGGTTTCACGGAGCGGATGATCGCCGCCAAGACCGAGATCCGCCGCCGCCTCGCGGCGGGGCACTACAGCTTTGCCGACCCCGCGGCGGCGGGAGGCTTCGACCGGTTCCTCGCCGTCTCGCTCGAAGCGGAGCGGCGCTTTCCGGCCGCGCTCGCGGCGCAGCCGGGGCTGCTGTTCGAGGATCACTTCGAGCCCTTGCTCAGGGCCGCCTCCACATCCTTCTCGTAGGGAATGGCGGGCTGGGCGCCCGGCTTGAGGCAGGCGAGACTGGCAGCGACGGCGGCCCGGCGCATCGCCGCCTCGAGATCGAGCCCACGGTCGAGACTGGCGGCGAGATAGCCGGTGAAGGTATCGCCGGCGCCCACGGTATCGACCGGCACCACCGGATAGGCGGGTACCGAGACAAAGCGGCCCTCCGGCGTCGCGGCCCGCGCGCCCTCCGCCCCGAGGGTCACGATGACGGTCTGTCTTGCGGTGAGCGCACGCTCGCGCATCAGGGATTCGAGCGGGCTGGTCCTGCCGCCGCACAAGAGGGCGAACTCGGTCTCGTTGGCGACGAGAATGGAGGCCTTGTCGCACAGCGACGGGGTCGAATCGAGGAACGGGGCGGTATTGAGGATCGAGACGACCCCCTTGTCGCGCGCCAAATCGAGGGCCCGATCCGTCGCCGCCTGGGCGATCTCCTGCTGGAGGAGGAGGATGTCGCCGGCCCGCATGTCGGCAAGGGCCCGGTCGGCATCGGCGGGCGTGAGCGCGGCATTGGCCCCCGGCAATACCGCGATCGCGTTCTCGCCCTTGGCGTCGACGAAGATCATGGCGATCGAGGTGATGGTGTTGAGGCGCTGGAGGCCCGAGAGGTCGACCCCGCCTTCGGTCAGCAGCGTGATCGCCTCGCGCCCATAGGCGTCCTCCCCGATCGCCCCCACATGGCGGACGGGCGCACCGGCTCGCCTCGCGGCGAGGGCCTGGTTGGCACCCTTGTTTCCCGGCGCGGTCGAAAACGTCCCTCCCAGCACGGTTTCACCCGGCCCCGGCAGCCGCGGCACGGTGCCCGTCATATCGAGCCCCACGGAGCCGAAAA
>DASZTU010000355.1:0-2701 GCA_035547975.1 Devosiaceae bacterium
CGAGCTCGGCGAGCTCGAGAATGCGGGCGAAGGAGGCAAGGAGCTTCTCGCCCGAGCCCTTGATCATGTCGATGTAGGTTAGATAGCGCGCGTCCCCCACCGGCCCATAGGTCTGGTGCCGGATCATATCGGCAAAGCCGATGATGTGGTTGAGCGGTGTGCGGATGTCGTGGGAGAGGTGCGCGAGGAATGAGGTCTTGGCGCGGCTCGCCGCCTCGGCCCTCAGCTTCTCCTCATGATAGCGCCGGGCCAGTTGCCGTTGTTCCTCGCGCACGGCGGAGAGGAGGAGGTCGGCGCGCCGGCGTTCTGTCACGTCGCTGAGGAGCGTGACGAATCCGCCCGCGGGCAGGGGACGCTCGTCGATGACGAGGCAGGTGCCGTCGGCGTGATGCAGTTCGGCGAGGCGGCGATGATCGCCTTCCCCGACGATGCGGACATAGCCACCCTGGGTGAGGCGTTTCACCGCCTGGCCATAGCTGTGTCCGCGCAGCGTCCAGCCGTGGCCGACGCGCGCCGCATAAAGGGCATTGCAGGTGACGAGGCGACCGTCGTCGTCCCAGATCGCGACGCCGAACGGCATCGCCGCGACGATCCCCTCGACGGCTCGGCGCAGCAGGGCCGGGTCCATCGCGGTGCTGCGACGCCGAAAGGCGAGGAGGCCGGCGATCGCGGCAACCGCGAAGGCCGCGAGGGCGCGCATCCAGAAGCCGCCGTCGACCATCGGGCCCATTCCGGCCAGCGCCCAGCCGCCCGAGCGAATCAGATCGTAGAGGGTAAAGAGGGCGGCCGCCCCGAACGCCGTGCCGGCGACCGCGAGACTGACCGGTGAGGTCGAGGCGACGCGCCGTTGCACCATCCCGGCGAACAGGGCCAGCGCAGAGGGAGCCGCTGCCTCGTTTTCGGACGCAAACACGCCCTTTGCCGTGACGCCGGATGTCTCCGCCGACCGCATGACCACTCCGCCCAGAAGTCAGAATCTATTCAGGTTTTCGACCGCAGGGGCAACTTGAATCGAGCCGGGGGCTGCTGTCCAGAGGCATTTTGAAGCCGGGCCGTGGCCCGCCGGGATTTGCGAGTCCGGCGAGTCACTTAAGGCTGTGAAAAATTCTTCTCCGCTAACGACTCGTTAACCGGCGAGCGTGCGCTCGAGAATGTCGGCGGCGTTGCGGCTGAGCTGGCCGGCCTGCTGGAGCGTCCGCAGCGCGGCCTCGGCCGCCGCCCGGCGCACCGGCTCGTAGTTGCGCCAGGTGCGGAAGGCGGTGAGCACCCGCGAGGCGACCTGCGGATTGCGCTTGTCCACTTCGGCCACGAAACCGGCGACGAAACGGAATCCGGCGCCGTCCGCGCGGGCGAACTGGACCGGGTTGGCGTTGGCGAAGACGCCGACCAGGGCGCGCAGCCGGTTGGGGTTGTTGCGGGGGAAGGAGGGGTCGTCGAGGATCGCCCGCACGCGCTCCAGCGTCTCGTCCTGCGGCGGGGTTGCCGAAAGGCCGAGCCACTTGTCGTAGACCAGCGGATCGGCGGTGAAGCGGCGGCGGAAATCCTCGAGCATCTCGGCCGACTGCGGCGTCCCTACGGCTACGGCGGCGCTGAGCGCCGCAAGGCGGTCGGTCATGTTGGTGGCCGCCCGGTACTGCGCGGCGGCAAGGGCAGGGCCCTCCGCGGAGCCCCGGACCAGCAGCGCCAGCGCCCGGTTGCGCAGGTCGCGGCGGCCCGCCTGCCGCGCATCCGGCGAATAGGGCGCGTCGGTCGTCAGGCCATCATAGGTCCGGCGAAGCGCCCCCTCGATGCGGGCGACGATCTCACGAATGAAAGCGTCGCGCGTCTGGTGGATTTTCAGCGGGTCGACATTCTCGGCGAGAACGCGGGCGATGTCGTTCTCGGTCGGCAGCACCAGGACGTTGGCCTTGAACGCGAGGTCGAGGGCTGGTGCCGCGATGGTCTCGGCGAGTGCCGTCGCGAGTGCCGAGAGGGCGGACTCCGGCCAGCGGGTGCCGCGAACGGCCGCGGTGAGGAGGTTCATCGCCACGTCCTGGAGCGCGTCCCAGCGGTTGAAGGGATCGCTGTCGTGGCGGGCAAGGAAGAGCTGATCGTCCTGGCTCAGCGGCGTCTTGAGGTTCACCGGCGCGGAAAAACCGCGCAGGAGCGAGGGCACCGGACGGTTGGCGATTCCCGTGAAGGTCAGCTCGATGCTCTCCCGGTCGAGGACGATCATGTCGCCGCGCACCTCGGCGCCGGTGACGCCCGTCCACTCGGCGGGCGCGCCGTTGGGCCCGATCAGCCCGAACTTGACCGGCACCACCATGGGCTGCTTTTCGGGCTGGCCGGGGGTCGGCGGAACGGTCTGGCTGAGCTTCAGGCGGTAGGTCTTGGCCGCCGCATCGTAGCTGTGTTCGGCGGTGATCGTCGGCGTGCCCGCCTGCAGGTACCACTGCTGGAAGTGCTGCAGGTCGACGCCGTTGGCGTCCTCGAACACCTTGATGAAGGCCTCGATGGTCGTCGCCTCGCCGTCGTGCCGCTCGAAATAGAGGTCCATGCCGCGGCGGAAGCCTTCCTCGCCCAGCAGCGTCGCCAGCATGCGGACGATCTCGGCGCCCTTCTCGTAGACCGTCGTCGTGTAGAAGTTGTTGATTTCCTTGTAGTGGTCGGGCCGCGCGGGGTGGGCGAGAGGGCCCGCATCCTCGGGGAACTGGGCGGCGCG
>DASZTU010000356.1:0-9344 GCA_035547975.1 Devosiaceae bacterium
GTCGCGGGCGTGATAATTGATGCCGTCCGACTGCTTGAAGGCGCCGTCATGCTCCTCGTCGAGGACGATCAGGCCGAGTTCGTGGAACGGCAGGAAGAGGGCTGAGCGGGCCCCGACCACGGCGCGCACCTGCCCGTTGAGGACGCCGCGCCACGTGCGGGTACGCTGCGCCGGCGTCATGCCGGAATGCCATTCGGCCGGCCGCGTGCCGAAACGGTGGGTGAACCGCTCGAGAAAGGTATGCGTCAGGGCGATTTCGGGCAGCAGGATCAGGGCCTGCCGCCCGAGGCGCAGCGTGTCGGCTACGGCCTCGAAGAAGATCTCGGTCTTGCCGCTCCCGGTCACGCCGTCGAGGAGACTCACCGCGTATTCACGTGGTTCACCGCGCCGAATCTCCTCGAGCGCCGCCCGCTGCTCGGCATTGAGCGCTGGAACGAGCGCGTCGGGGTCGGGCGGGAGGACAATGGGGGGCGCCGCGATCTCGACCCGCTCGATCGCCCCCGCCCGCTCGAGCCCCTCGATGACCGAGGGCGAGACGCCCGTCGCCCCCACCAGCGCCGATTTGGGCCAGCTCTGCCCGTCGGCGAGGCACTCGAGCACCCGCGAACGCGCGCCGGTCAGCCGCTCGGGCGCCACACCGCTGCGGCGAAACGCCGTGACCGGGCGCTCGGGTTCGAGCGCCTCGCTTGATCGCAGCACGGCCCGGAGCACCATGCCGGGCGCCGCGAGCGTGTAGCGCGCGACCCAGTCGACGAGCTTCATCAGCTCGTCCGAGAGCGGCGGGCAGTCGTAGACGTGCTCGATATCCTTGAGCCGGTTGTGGGCGAAATTGTCCTTGGGCGTTCCCCAGACCACCCCGAGCGTCAGCCGCCCGACCAGCGTCACAGCCACGATCGAGCCGCGCACCACGCTCATCCCGTAGGGTACGCGATACGAATAGGCGCCCTCGACCGAAACGGGCACCATCACCGCCACGATGTCGGGAAGCGCTTCCATCCGTGCACTCTTTGTTCACGTCAAGATAGGCGCTGCAAGCTGATTCTGCATCGGCTGCGATCGGCACTGGCCCGGCCTGCCGGCGCCGGGTTAGGCTTCCATCCATGGCCGATCGAATCCTCGAAACCCGCTGCGCCATCGCCGGAGGCGGGCCCGCCGGCATGATGCTCGGTTTCCTGCTGGCCCGGGCCGGCATCGACGTGACCGTGCTTGAAAAGCACGCCGATTTCTTCCGCGATTTCCGCGGCGACACCATCCATCCCTCGACCCTCGAGCTGATGGCCGAGCTGGGGCTCCTCGAAAAGTTCCTTGCCCTGCCGCACCAGGAAGTGCGCGAGCTATGGGCCCAGATCGGCCCCGACCGCCTGCCCCTCGCCGATTTCAGCCGGATCCACACGCGCTGCAAGTTCATCGCCCTCATGCCGCAATGGGATTTCCTCAATTTCCTCGCGGACGAGGCGCGGGCCTTCCCGAATTTCCATCTGCTGATGGAGACCGAAGCGACGGGCCTGATCGAGGAGGGCGGCAAGGTCGTGGGGATCAGCGCGACGGGGCCCGATGGCCCGCTCGACATCCGGGCGCCGCTGAGCGTTGCCTGCGACGGGCGCCACTCGACGCTGCGCGAGGCGGCCCGCCTCGAGGTCGAAGACTTCGGCGCCCCGATGGACGTGCTCTGGTTCCGCGTCTCGCGGCAGGAGAGCGACCCCGCCGACACCTTTGGCCACGCCGAAGCCGGGCGCCTGATGGTGCTGCTCAACCGCGGCGACTACTGGCAATGCGCCTATATCATCCGCAAGGGCAGCCGCGAGACGCTCGAGAACGCCGGAATCGAGAAATTCCGCGCCGATGTTGCCGCCATTTCGCCGTTCCTCGCCGGGCGCATGGAGGAGATCAAGGGCTGGGACGACGTGAAGCTGCTGACGGTGAAAGTCGACCGCCTGGCGCGCTGGCACCGGCCCGGCCTCCTGCTGATCGGGGACGCGGCCCACGCCATGTCGCCGATCGGGGGCGTCGGCGTGAACCTTGCCGTCCAGGATGCGGTCGCGGCGGCCAACATCGTTGCCCGCCCGCTCGCCGGAGGCGATGCGGCGGACAGCGTTCTCGCCGAGGTCGAGCGCCGCCGCGAATTCCCGACGAAGGTCGTGCAGGCGATGCAGACCTTCATCCAGAAGCGGCTGATCGGCGCGCTGCTCGATACGTCCAAACCGCTCCACGCGCCGCGCGTGCTGAGGCTCCTCGCGGGCATTCCGGCGCTCCGGGGCATCCCGGCCCGCTTCGTGGGCATCGGCGTCAGGCCCGAGCACATCCGTACCGGCGTCGGCCACCCGTGAACGCGACGGCGTTTCCGATCCGTTCATCGCAAGGCTCTAGACTCGGCCCATGACCCAGCCCGTGCTCGTCGCCATGAGCCCCGATGTGGCGAAGGAGATCGCCGCCTGGCAGCGCGATCTCGGCGCCGTGCGACGCCTCGCGGCAAACACCCTGGAAGCCTATGGCCGCGATCTCGACCAGTTCCTCGCCTTTCTCGCCGGCCACAGCGGCGGGGCGGTGACATTCGCGACGCTGCGCCACCTGCGCGCGGCCGACATCCGCGCCTTCATGGCCGTGAGGCGGAGCGAGGGGCTCGGCTCGCGCTCGCTCGCCCGGGCGCTCTCCGCCATCAAGAGTTTCTTTCGCTTCCTCGAACGCGAGGGGCTCGTTTCGACCGAGGCCTTCAATGCCGTTCGGACGCCCCGGCTGCCGAAATCGCTGCCCAAGGCGCTGACCGTCGCCGAGGCGAGATCGGCGCTCACGACCACCGCCGAGCTGGAAGAAGAACCCTGGGTGGCGGCGCGCGACGTGGCCGTCCTGTCGCTCTGCTACGGCGCGGGCCTGCGCATTTCGGAGGCGTTGTCCCTGGCGAGGGCCGATCTCGACGGCCCGGCCCTGCGCGTCACCGGCAAGGGCGGCAAGACCCGGCTCGTCCCGCTGCTCGGTGCTGTCCGCGCGGCGATCGAGGACTACCTCCGCCTCTGCCCATTTTCGCTGACGCCGACCCAGAAGATGTTCCGTGGGGAGAAGGGCGGCGAACTCTCGCCGCGCCTGATCCAGCTGCGGGTCGCGCAGTTGCGCTCGGCGCTCGGCCTGCCGCCTTCGGCGACGCCGCACGCCCTGCGCCACAGCTTCGCGACCCATCTTCTGGCGCGGGGCGGCGATCTCCGCGCCATCCAGGAGCTTTTGGGGCACGCCTCGCTCTCGACGACGCAGATCTATACCGCCGTCGACACCGGGCGGCTGCTCGACGCCTATCGCGCCGCCCACCCCCGCGGTTGATCCCTCAGAGCGGCGAAAGCTCCAGCACCACCGGATCGATGGTAAAATCGTCATTGGCGCGGATGTCGAACTGCCGCCGCACATCCGCCGAGACCGTCGCGAAAAGCGCCCGGAGCGCCGCGACCATCACCTCCGGCGTCCGCTGGCGGGCCACCCACGGCCCGAACTCGAGCGGCAGGCGGCGGCGCGTCACGCCTGTCACCACGAATCCCGCCTGCGTCACGATCTCCACCCATTCGGTCATGGAGTAGTCCCGGACGTGCGAGGGATCGCGCATCATCTCGAAAGTCTGGAGGAAGGTGTCGAACACCGGCTGCTCGGGGGCGACAATGTCCTCGAACACGGCAAACCCCGTTGGCTTCAGGACCCGCCGCGCCTCGCGCAACCCCCGCCGCACGTCCGGCCAATGATGGGCCGTGAAGCGGCAGAAAACCGCGTCAAAACTCGCGTCGGGAAAGGGCAGCGACTCCGCCGGCCCCTGCGCCGTCTCGATGTTGCCGATGGCCCGCTTTTTCGCCTCTGCCGCGACCGCCGCCAGCATCTCGGCCGAGGGGTCGTAGGCCACGACCGACCCGACATGCGGGGCGACGGCGTAGCTCACATGCCCGCCCCCGCAGCCGAGATCGATGACGCGGCCACCGGCGGCGCGCTTCGCGAGCGTCGCGAACTGCGCGAGGTCGTCCCCCCGCGCGTGCACGGGACTGTCGACATAGAGGGCGGCGCTGCCGCCGAATTGCTGCTCGTTCAGGGCCTCGCGCGAGGGCGCGACCGGATTGGCGGACATGCTGGTCTCCTCGAACCTCCCCGGGCGGCACCGAACGCCGGCCGGTGACCTCTGCTAGCCTTGCTGTTACACCCGTACCAGACCCGATCTTATCCCGGTATATTCGCTTCCATGATCGACCGTACCGACGAAACGCGGCGCGCTGAACTCGGTGAATTCCTGCGCTCGCACCGCGCGCGGCTGAAACCCCAGGAATTCGGCCTCGAGCCGGGCCAGCGCCGGCGCACGCCCGGCCTCAGGCGCGAGGAGATCGCCCAGATCGCGGGCGTTTCGGCCACCTGGTACACCTGGATCGAGCAGGGCCGCGACGTCTCGGCATCGGCGGCCGCCCTCGCGCGCCTCGCGCGCATCATGCGCCTGACCGCCGCCGAACGCACCTACCTCTTCGATCTCGCGGGGAAGCGCGACCCCGATGCGCCGCCCGAAACGGCACTCGGCGACATGGTGCGCCGCCTGCAACAGGCCGTCACGGCAATCGCAACCCCCGCCTACGTGCTCGACCGCGCCTGGAACGCGCTCGCGTGGAACGCACCCGCGCAGAGCCTCTTTGTCGGCTGGCTCGACGGCGAGGAACGGAACCTCTTGCGCTATGTCTTCCTCAACCCGGCGGCGCGCGCGCTCATCGCCGACTGGGAGACGCGCGCCCTGAGGCTGGCCGCCGAATTCCGTGCCGACTACAGCCGCCATATCGCGGCGCCCGACACCCGCGAACTGGTGGATGGGCTGCGCCGCGACAGCGCTTTTTTCGCCCACGCCTGGCAGGCCCACGCCGTCACCGAACGGGAAGGCGGCGAGCGGGCCTTCAACCATCCCCTCGATGGCCCGCTTCGCTACACGCAGACGACGTTTCTTCTGGCTCCGCACCCCGACGTGAAGCTTGTCGTGCTGGTCAGGGACGAAACCGTCGCGCTGGAGGCGGCGCCCGGTTGAGCCGGGCGCTCCCGGCGTCCCTCCCGCTGCCCCCTAGATGTGGATCGCCCCGTCGCCGCACATCAGCGCGGCCTCGCGGATCGCTTCCGAGAGCGTGGGGTGCGCCGCGGTCGTGCGCGCCAGATCTTCTGCCGCGCCCGAAAACTCCATCAGCGCCACGATCTCGTGGATCATCTCGCTCGCGTTCTTGCCGATGATGTGACCCCCGAGCACGCGGTCGGTTTTGACGTCGGCGAGGATTTTGACGAACCCCTGCGTCGCCAGCATGGCCTTGGCCCGCCCGCTGGCGGTGAAGGGGAACTTGCCGATCTTGTAGTCGATCCCCTGCGCCTTGAGCTCGTCCTCGGTCTTGCCGACCGAGGCGACCTCGGGGTTGGTATAGACCACCGCCGGTATCGCGCCGTAGTTCACATGGCCGTGCTGGCCGGCGAGAATTTCGGCGACGGCAATCCCCTCGTCCTCCGCCTTGTGCGCCAGCATCGGGCCCGCGATCACATCGCCGATGGCAAAAATGCCCGCCACATTGGTCCGGTATTGCGCGTCGGTGACGACGCGGCCGCGCTGGTCGAGCGCGACCCCGGCCGCCTCGAGCCCGAGGCCCGCCGTGTAGGGCTTGCGGCCGATGGCAACGAGCGCGACGTCGGCATCGATGAAAGCCACATCGCCGCCCGAGACCGGCTCCACCCGGGCCCGGAGCGACCCGTCCCCCTGCTTTTCGATTCCCGTGACCTTGGTCGACAGCCGGAATTCCATGCCCTGCTTCTGCAGCAGGCGCTGGACCTGCCGGACCACCTCGAAATCCATGCCCGGAAGCACGCGGTCGAGGAACTCGACGACCGTGACCTTGGCCCCGAGCCGCGCCCAAACCGACCCGAGCTCGAGCCCGATCACGCCCGCGCCAATGACCAGGAGGCGCCCCGGCACCTCGGGGAGCGCCAGCGCGCCCGTCGAGGTCACGATCTTTTCCTCGTCGATCTCGATACCGGGCAGGCCCGCCGGGACCGATCCGGACGCGATGACGATGTTTTGGGTTTCGATCGTCGTCGTCGGCCCGCTCTCGGGCGTGACGAGCACGCGGCCGGGGGCCGTGATCGATCCCACGCCGCGGAAGCTCGTCACCTTGTTCTTGCGGAACAGGTAGTCGACGCCCGAGACGTTGGCGGTCACCGTCTCGTCCTTGTGCTTCATCATCTGCGCCAGGTTCACCTTCGGCGGCTCGATGTCGATGCCGAGGCGCGAGAAGTTGTGCGTCGCCTCTTCGAGGAGTTCCGACGAATAGAGCAGCGCTTTAGAGGGAATGCAGCCGATATTGAGGCAGGTCCCCCCGAACGTCGGCCATTTCTCGACCACGGCCACCTTCATGCCCAGCTGTGCCGCCCGGATGGCGCAGACATAGCCGCCCGGCCCCGTGCCGATGATGGTGAGATCGAAACTATCCGCCATGATGATTTTTCCCTTTGGCGCGGCAGCGCTCGGGGCAGCCGGAGGAGAGGGGCTGCCAAAGCCTATATAGTGTGTTTTGGGCGGCCGTGGGTACCCGTCCGGCCGCCAGGAATAGCTGGGTTGCGCTACGGCTGGATGGCCCGGCCCCCCGAAACCTCGATCGTCGTTCCGGTCGTGTATCCCGCCTCGTCCGACATCAGCCAGGCGATGGCCAGCGCGCACTCCTCGGAGGTACCGGAACGCCCCATCGGAATGCTCGACGCCATCGACCGCGCGCGCTCCGGTTCGCCCCCCGCCGCATGAAAATCCGTGTCGATGATGCCCGGACGCACGGCGTTGACGCGAATGCCCTCACCCGCGAGTTCGAGGGCGAGGCCGATCGTCAGCGTGTCGATGGCGCCCTTGCTCGCCGCATAATCGACATAGGCGCCCGCGCCGCCCAGCCGCGCCGCGCCCGAGGTGACGTTGACGATCGCGCCGCCTTCGCCACCGTGCCGGGTCGACATGCGCCGGATCGCGGCCCGGGCGCAGAGCACCGCGCCGACGACGTTGACCTCGAGCAGGCGCCGGACAGCGGCGGCGTCCATGTCTTCGACCCGCGCTTTGGGATTGATGATGCCGGCATTGTTGACGAGGCCGGTCAGCCGGCCGAGCCGGTCGGCCGCGGCAAAGATGTGTTCGACGTCAGCCTCGTTCGCGACGTCGCCGCGTACCGCGATGGCGCTGCCCCCCGCCTGCTCGATGGCCGAAACGACAGCCGTCGACGCATCGACGTCGGCCGCATAGTTGACCACGACCGCCTTGCCCCGGCGCGCGAGGAGCCGCGCCGTGGCCGCCCCGATCCCGCGGCTGGCGCCGGTGACGACGACGACTTCGGTCATGGACCGCGCGCCTCCGCGGCAAAGAAAAGGGCCGCCTCCGGCGAGGCGGCCCCCGGTCGATTATGGTCGCGAGTGCGCATGCCGCGCCTCAGAGGTCGAGCACCAGGCGCTCCGGCGCCTCGAGGCTCTCCTTGACGCGCACGAGGAACGTCACCGCCTCCTTGCCGTCGACGATCCGGTGATCGTAGGACAGCGCCAGGTACATCATCGGCCTGACGACGATCTGGCCGCCGACCACCACCGGGCGGTCCTGGATCTTGTGCATGCCGAGAATGCCCGACTGCGGCGCATTGAGGATCGGCGTCGACATCAGCGAGCCATAGACGCCGCCATTGGTGATGGTGAACGTGCCGCCCTGCATGTCGGCCATGGTCAGCTGGTTGTCGCGCGCGAGCCTTGCGAGCCGGGCGATCTCCCTTTCGATGCCGGCGATCGACAGCTGGTCGGCATTGCGCACGACGGGCACGACGAGCCCGCGATCCGTGCCGACCGCCACCCCGATATGGGCGTAGTTCTTGTAGATCAGGTCCTCGCCGTCGATTTCGGCGTTGACGTTCGGGATTTCCTTGAGCGCGTGCACCACGGCCTTGGTGAAGAAGCCCATGAAGCCGAGCTTCACGCCGTGCTTCTTCTCGAAGAGGTCCTTGTACTGGGTGCGGAGGTCCATCACCGGCTTCATGTCCACCTCGTTGAAGGTGGTGAGCATGGCGGCCGTGTTCTGCGCATCCTTGAGGCGCCGGGCGATGGTCTGGCGCAGCCGGGTCATGCGGACGCGCTCCTCACGCGTCGCATCGTCGGCCGCGACCGGTCCCCGCGTCGAAACCGGAGCCGGCGCGGGTTGTGGCGCGGGCGCGGACCGCGCGGCGGGCTCGGTCGCCCGGGCCGGCGCTGCAGCAGGAGCCGGCGATGCAGCCTGGGGCGCGGCGGCCGGTTGCGCTGCGGCGGGCTGGCCGACCTGGTCGGCCGGGTGCGGCGCGGCGGGTTCGGCGGTGCGCGTCTGCGGCACGGCGACAGGGGCCGCGGTGCCCGTGAGCGAAGCGGCGCCGGGGGCGGGCGCGGTGGCGGCCGCGACGGTCGAGCCGGTGGCCGAAGCCTGGCGTGTGGTCGCCGCGAGCACGTCCTCCTTGAGGACCTGCCCATGCTTGCCCGACCCCTGGATCGAGCCGTTGGGAAGGCCATGGTCCGCCATGAGCTTCTGCGCCGAGGGAGAGGGCGGGACGGACCCGGTCTCCGGGGCCGCAGCGGCTACTCCGCCGGGCTGCCCGGTGAGCTCGAGCGCCGCCGTCTGCTCGCCCGCCAGTGAGGCGGGAGAAGCGGCCGGAGCCGGGGCGGGGGCCGCCGGAGCGGGAGCAGGAGCGGCGGCCGGCGCCGCAGGCCGCGGGGCCGCAGCCGCGCCGTTCCCCACCGCGCCGAGGAGGCCGCCAACGCCGACCGTCTCGCCTTCCTTGGCCGCGATCGCCTCGAGCGTGCCGGCGGCGGGCGAAGGTACCTCAATGGTCACTTTGTCGGTCTCGAGCTCGACCAGCGGCTCGTCGGCGGCGACGGTATCGCCGACCTGCTTGAACCATTGCCCGACGGTCGCCTCAGTGACGCTCTCGCCGAGGGTGGGTACCTTGATATCTACCGACATCCTGTCTTCCCTGTCCTGGCGCCCCCGCGCAAACGCCAGGGCGGGGGCGCCGATTCTGGTTGTCGTGCGGCACCGCCGGCCGGCAAGGCCCGCCGGCGGCCGCCCGGGTTACTTCGCAAGCGCCTCTTCGAGGAACTCCTGCAGTTCCGCAAGGTGCTTGCGCATCAGGCCGGTCGCGGTCGAGGCCGAAGCGGCGCGGCCGGCATAACGTGGCCGCTCGTTGCCACGGCCCATCTGGTCGAGCACCCAGTCGATATAGGGCTGGACGAACGCCCAGGCACCCATGTTCTTCGGCTCCTCCTGGCACCAGACGATCTCGGCGTTCTTGAAACGCGACAGTTCGTCGAGCAACGCCTTGGCGGGGAAC
>DASZTU010000357.1:0-7650 GCA_035547975.1 Devosiaceae bacterium
GCATGAGCGCCGCGATCTTGCGCACCGCCCACTGCCGCCCCGCCGCGACGAGATCAGCCTCGATGCCCGCGCGCTGGAAGGCCGCGAGCTCCGCCCCGGTGCCGTTCTCGAGCTCGTCGCGCCGCGCGAGGCGCTGCCCCAGCTGGGCGTAGAGCCGGTTGTTTTCGGCCGACAGGGTCTCCGCCTGCCGCTCGAGATCCTCGACGTCGAGCGGCGCGCGGTGCCGGTCGAAGCCGGGCAGCTCCGCCCGCACCGCGGCCTCGCTGACACCCTCCGCCCGCGCCTCGAATTCCGCGCGCTTCTCCTTCAGTTGCTGCCGCAGCGCCTCGCGCCGGTCGAGGCGGGCCATCTCGATGCGCGGATTTGCCCCCTCCGGCAGGATCGACGACAGCCGCCGCAAGGCGAGCGTCGCGGCCTCGCGGGCGCCCCGCGCCGCCGAAAGCTTGGCCTCCGCCACTTCCAGGCGAACCCGCGCGTCCTCGTGCCGCGCCTTGGCGGCGCGCGCCGTCTCGGCCCGCTCGCGCAGCACGTCGATGAGCCCATGCGGGGGCAGCTCGACCAGCGTGGGCAGGAACTCACGCGCGAGGCTCACCACCGCATCGGCGAACCCCGCCGTTTCGCGGCGCAGCGCCGCAAGGCGTGTCGTGCGTACGCCGCGCTCGCGCGCGAGGTCGGGCACTTCGAGCCAGGCCGCGAGGGCGGATCGCGCCCCGGCGGGGCTCACGTTGCGGTCGAGGCCGAGCAGGGCGAGCAGCTGTTCATAGCGCACGCGCCAGTCGCGGTGGCGATCGCGCGCCGCGTCGATCTGGTCCTGCAGCTGGTCGATGCGGACGAGGGTCGCCTGCCGGGCGCCCTCGAGGCTCTGCCGCGCATTCCAGCGGTTCTGCATCTCGTCGAGCGCCGACGTGATCAGCCGCGCCAGCGCCAGCGCCGGTAGCGTCGCGGCCCCCGGCAGCGCGAGATTGTCCGCAAGGTGCAGCAGCACCCCGCGCAGCTCCTCGCCGAGCTCCGAGAGGCCGCGGATTTCTTCGGCCAGCGCCTCGGCGTCGCGGCGGATCGCCAGCAGGTCCTCGACCTGGCCGAGCCAGTTCATCATGACGTCCGGTCCGGCCGGGGTGATCCCGACCGCGGCGAAGAGCTGGTTGTAGATAGCGATCGTGCGCTCCTGCTCGACCGCGATCCGCTGCAACCGGTCCTCGATTTCGGGCCGCTGCCGCTGCAGTTCGGCAACCCGCTCGCGCAGCGCCGTGATCTGCGACAGGCGGCCGGCATCGTCGAGAGCCTGGTCGGCCGCGCCGTCCGCCTCCGCGATTTCCTGCTCGAACTGGTCGATGCGGATCACGAGCTCCTCGCTGATCAGCAGATGCCGGCGCAGCAGGTGGTCCTTGAGCAGTGCGAAGGTATTGTCGCGATCCGCCCTGAGCAGTCGGATGGTTTCCTCATAGGCGATCGGCCCGGAGCCCTCGGCCTCCGCGAGCCTCGCCACGGCCTCGGCATACTGCCGCTCGTTGTTCTCGAGCTGGATGGTGTCGGCCTTCCGATCGCTCAGCAGGCGCTCGAAGCTGGCCTTGTAGACCCCGATCATGTCCTTGGTCGGCAGGGTGATTTCGCCGAGCAGGTCGACGTCGGGCACCTGCGGCACGAGCCGGGCGGCCGCCTCCTTGTACTTCTGCAGCATGCCCCGATAGCTGGTCTCGAGATAGCTCTGCTCGTTGAGCCGCTTGAGATCGGGTTCGAGCGCGGCCAGCCGATCGCGCCAGGGCTTCGGATCGGCGAGCCCGGCCACCGCCTCGCTCGCGAGTTGCTCCTCGATCGCCCCGCGCTCGTCGGCCAGCCGCCGCTCGTCCGCGACGATCGCGGCCTCGAGCTTGACGCCCTCGTCGATGATGGCGGGGGCACTTTCGAGGACCGCTTCGGGCGGCAATCGACGGATCAACTCGTCCGCGTCACGGGCGCCGAGCCGCTGGGCGAGCTCGCCGAGCCGCTGCGAAACCTCGTCGCATTCGAGCTCGAGCCGCGGAATTTCGGCGCTTCGGGAGAGGTATTCACCGCGCCGGCTGAAGAGCTCGACGATGCGGTCGGCGTTCTGCAGGAAGATTTCGTCGACGACGATCGAATCGAGCGCGGCCGTCGCAACCTCCACATCCTCCGCCGCCATGCGTTCCTGCAGCGCCGCGCCCTCCGCCGCTTCGAGCGCCGCACGGCACTCGGCGACGAACCCCTCGGGCACCTCCGGCAGGTCCTCAAACCCCTTGAGGGTCGCCTCGAGCGTATCGACCGCCGAGATGATGGGCTCGAGCACCTTCAGCCGCTGCAGCCGGCCCAGCGCCGTCGTCACCTCGAGCCGCCGCGCCTTGATCTCGGCAAGCTGCCGCTCGATGGACTCGATCTCGGCGGAGAGATCCCGCCAGTCGCCCGACTTGACCTCCCGTTGCCGTTCCTCGGCGACCGCCGCCTCGTGGCGCTCGAGCAGCTGGTAGAAGCGTCTCTCCTTGCTCGGCCGCGGCGCAAAGATGGCGTCGGCCTCGGCTTCGAGGTTGCGCCTGAGGCGGGCGAAGCCGGTGAGCCCCGAGGCCGCGGCAAAGAGCGCCGAGCCCATCTCGCCCTCGCTTTCGAGCATGGCCGCGCCGCCCTCGCGCAGCGTCGTCGAATTGAGCCCGAAGGCGCGCGAGAACACTTCACGGTTGAGGGTCCCGAGATAGGGGACGAGCGCATCCTCCTGCAACGGCGTTTCGTCGTCGGAATCGCTCAGAAGCGTGTTCTTGTTGCCGCGCCGGCGGCGGAAGCGCAGCGTCTCGCCGCCGCCGCGAGACACGATCTCGGCCCCGACCCTGAGGGTCGAGGCCTCGTGCATGAAGTCGAAGTCCGTGCGCTTGCCGAAGCCGAACAGGAGGTCGCCGATGGCCGCAAGCGACGAGCTCTTGCCGGCTTCGTTCGGTCCATAGACGAGATGCAGCCCCGCGTTCTGCCGGAAATTCAGCACGCGGTCGGTGAAGCGGCCGTAGCGCAGGAGCTCGAGGCGGAGAATGCGCATTGTCGCTCAGGCCTCGTCGGCCGCCCGCGTCAGCAGCAGGTCGCGCGCCTCCGCGATGAGCCGATCCAGTTCGCTGGCGAGGTCCTGCTCGAGGGCGGGCACGGTTCCGGGCATCCGCTCGCGCAAGGCCGAGAGCTGCTCGCGCGCCTTCTGGGCGAACTCCTCGCCCGGCTGCACGGCATCGAGCAGCGCCCCGAGATCGATCGCGCGCATTGCGGCGTCCGACCGAACGCGCTGGCGCGGCATGCGCGTCGAAATCTCGAGCCGCTCGAGCCAGATGTCGCCGTGGAGCCGATGCAGCGCCGCCTGGACGGCCTCCGTCAGCTGGTCGCGGTGGGCGACGAGCGTCCGGTGCAGCGGCGTATCCCCCGCGAGGACGACACGGGCGACCACCGCGCGCTCGGCCGCGACGTCGGCAAGGCTCTGTCCCAGATCCTCGACCTGCTTCAACAGCGCCGCCTCGCTCGGCGCGGCGCTCGCGTCCACCTTCAGTTCGAGCCAGCGCACCCGATCGACGATGATACGATCGACCGCCGCCACCTTGCTGTCCTCGACGCGGACGAGCACGCCCCCCTTTTCCCCGCGCTCGCGCATGTTCCGGCCCTGCAAATTGCCCGGATAGACGATATAGGGGCTGCTCTGGAGGATCTCGAAATCGTGCACATGGCCCAGCGCCCAGTAGTCGTAGCCACGGGCGCGCAGATGCCCAGGCGTCGCAGGGGCATAGGGCTCGTGGGGCGGATGGCCGGTGAGGGCCGTGTGCAGCACCCCGATGTTGAACCACCCGGCCACCTGGTGCGGGTACTTGATGGCGAGGTTGTCGGTCACCGCCCGGTGGGCAAAGCTCTGCCCGTGCAGCGCCACCTTGAGGTGGTCGATCTTGAGCGTTGTCGGCGCCTCGGCCCCGAATGATTTGACCGATGCCGGGAGCGGGATGCTGCGGGCCACCACGCTTTCCGCGTCGTGATTGCCCTTGAGCAGGAAGACCTCGATGCCGGCCCGCTCGAGCCGGGCGAGTTCCCGATTGAAGTAGAGCCCGATGGTGTTGTCGCGCCAGGTGCCGTCGAACACATCCCCGGCAATGACGACGAAGGCGACCTTTTCCTCGATCGCGCGGCCGATGAGCGCCGTGAACGCCTCGCGCCCGGCGCGCGCGAAGCGGCGCGCCACGTGCTCCTCGCGCAGGGCGAGGCCGTGGAACGGACTGCCGAGGTGCAGATCCGCCACATGCAGGAATTTGAAGTCGCTCACTTGCGCCCCGGGGCTCGCTTCAGGCCGACACTAGAGCAAGTTGCCGCGGACTTGATATCCCCTCTCTCCCGCCGTCAACAAGGCAGCGGCGGGTCGGGCGGAAGGGCGCGCCCCTAGGCGTTGAAGGCTACACCGATTTCACTGCCGGTTTTCCAGACGATCCGGGCGTCTGCCCGGCGGTCGCCGGCGATGTCCAGCGTGAAGTCCGGCGGCACGCCGAGGACGCTCGGCAGGTCCAGTCTCGCCCCGCCGTCGCTCAGATTGCGCACCCGGCAGGAAATCACCGAGGTCTTGTTGAAGAGGATCCGCGCCGCCTTGAGCACCCGATGGCGGGTATGGCGGCGCCGTTCGACACTGGGCTCGCGGCTCATGGGTGGCCTCCGGCGCTGATGCATCCGACCGGCGCCATTCTAGACCCCGCCGTGGCGGGCTCAATGCCAGTCTTACCAAGCGGTTAACAGCGCCGCTGGCGCTTTGCACCATGGCTCGATGGGGCCTTTGGCCGCAGCCGAAGGGGGAGCGGTGCAAACCCGCCGTTAAGCGTCTCCGGCGATATTCGGCATCGCAGTTCTGGCTTGGCGGGTTGTCTGGTGTTCGATCTTCGCGTGCTTTCCGTCGCGCTGCTTTGTTGCGGCGCGAACGCCGCTCTTGCGGGCCCGCCCGATACCCTCACCACCGGCGCGATCAAGCCGGGCCCCGAGGCCCCGGCGTCCTCCGGCATGCAAATGCCGCCGCCGCTTCGCCCATCGCTGCCGCTCTCGGGCGGCAGCGACCTCGCCCTTTCCCCGCTCGCCGGGCGGACGCTCGTGGTCTCGGCGGAGGACCAGATCTCGCTCAACCCGCATGAGGTGATCCTCACCTTCGACGACGGCCCCTCCGCCAGCTACACGCCCAAGGTGCTGGACATCCTCGATTCCTACGGCATCAAGGCGACATTCCTGATGGTCGGCAAGATGGCCGAGCTGCATCCCGGAGCGGCGCGGGAGGTGGCGCTCGACGGACACACCATCGGCACCCACACCTACGATCACGCCAACCTTGCAAAGCTCATTCCGGCGGCCGCCTTCGACGAGGTCCGGCACGGCCAGGAGGCAGTCGCCACGGTCCTCGCGCCGGTCGGGGCGACACCCTCGCCGTTCTTCCGCTTCCCCTACCTCGCGACCACCTGGCCGCTCAAGGCCACCCTGACGATGGGCGGCACCATTCCGCTCGGGGTCCAGATCGACTCGGACGACTACCTCAAGGACAGCCCGAAGCAGACGCTCGCCCACCTCCTCGCCCGGCTCGACCGGGTCGGCAAGGGCATCGTGCTCTTCCACGATATCCACGCCAAGACGCTGCTCGTCCTCCCGGCCTTCCTCGATGCGCTCGCGGCGCGCGGCTATACCATCGTGCACCTCGCGGCCACGACGCCGAGCCCCTTCGACCAGCCGCTCGTGACCGCCACCCGCTGAGCCCTCGCCCGCGCCCCGGGCGCCCGCCCGCGAAAAGCCCTGCGCCGTTTACCCTGCCCGCGATCTTCTCCGGCCGGAGGCATTGATATCCCGTTCCGGCGTCAACATTTCCGGCGGGAGATGTCAGGTGTGGCCGGCCACCAGCCGGCGCGGGATGCGTTCCGATGACCTACGTGGCCTATTCGCCGGCCGAGCGGGGCGAGGAAATCTTCGAGCTGTTTGCGACCCAGCAGGCGGCGAGCGATTTCGCGCGCCAGGCGGTCGGCAATGGCCGCCGCGAGGTGCGGATCTATCGGATCGAGCGCAATGCGGAGCCGGGAGAGGTGCGCCAGGACCTCCGGCGCGGCGGCCACATCCCCCGGGAAATCATCCGACCGCCGCGGTTTCGGCAGCCCGCGGGCGTCCCGCGCGCCGGAACTCCCGGGCCTCGCTCCCTGCACGAGCCATAGGCGCATGCACCGGGGGTTGCCGGAGCGGGTGCACGGATAGCCGAAGCGCGGCCCCGCCCTAATCCTCGAGGTGGACGGCCTCGCTCTCGATCACCGGCCCCTCGTCGGCGCGCATTTCATCCAGTATGCCGGCGATTCGGTCGGCGGCGAGCCGCAGGCTGCGAAATCCCTCGTGGAGGTCGCTGAGTTGGCCGGCCACCACCGAATCCTCGCCGCCGAGCTCATCCACCAGCGCATCGAAAACCTCGATCTGCATGTCGAGCCCGTCACGGGCGAGCTCGATCTGCTCGAACAGGGAAAGGTCGATGAGCTGGGCGTCCTGGGCGGCCTTGGTGCGGTCGAACAGGCGCTGCATCTCGATGCGCCAGTCGTGCAGATCCTGCACGAAGGGCTCGAGGATAACGCGCGCATAGGCGAGCTCGAGGGAGCGGCTGTCGAAGTGGTTCATGGCGGCCTCGGCCTTGCGTTCAAGCACCGGGTGAAACGGCTGGCGTTCACCGGAAGTTGCCGCGGCGGGCGCAGATTGCTCAGAAAACGGGGAAGTTGGTGGGTGCGCACGGACTCGAACCGTGGACCCGCTGATTAAGAGTCAGCTGCTCTACCATCTGAGCTACGCACCCAAGGCCCGGGGCGGGTCTCTAGCAAAGGGATCACCCCCTGTCCAGCATTCCTTCCCCTCGGCCGTGATTTGGTCCGGCGGGTTGCGCCCGGCGGCGAACCGATCGAAAAAAGCCCGACGGCGCCGCCTCGATCGGCCGCACGCTCGCCCGGCAGGCGCGACTTCGTCGTTTCGCCCTGCCGGGGCAACTTGCGGGCCACCGATATGTTCCTCAGGCACCCGCCGCCGTCAGAATCGCGGTCGACGACGACAGGATGAGAAATGAAGCTGGCGCAGATGCTCCCCGTGTCCACCACCTGGGTCCTCGACAACGCGGCAAGCGTCCTGACGGCGCTGATCGTGCTGCTCGTCGGTTGGTACCTCGCCGGGTTTCTGCGACAGCGCCTCGCCTCGATGCTCTACGGCACGCCGCGCATCGACAACACCATCGTGCCGCTCGTCTCCGACCTGCTGAAATACAGCATACTGGCCCTCACCTTCGTTATCGTGCTCGGCCAGTTCGGGGTGCAGACGGCCTCGATTCTCGCCGTTATCGGCGCCGTCGGCCTCGCCATCGCCCTGGCCCTGCAGGGGACGCTCTCCAACATGGCGGCGGGCATCCTGCTCCTCTGGCTGCGCCCGTTCAACGCCGGGGACGCGATCGACGCCGAAGGCATCTCGGGATCCGTCCTCGAAATCGGCCTCTTCGGCACGCGCCTCAGAACCTATGACGGCATCGCCGTCTACGCCTCGAACGCGCGGCTCTGGAACGCCAAGATCATCAACTACTCGCGCGAGCCCCGGCGCATGGTGGAGGTGACCATCGGCATCGGCCTGAGGAGCTCGATCGCCGAGGCCCGCGAG
>DASZTU010000358.1:0-11613 GCA_035547975.1 Devosiaceae bacterium
TTTTCGGCGAGGCCCCCGAGGTCGGGGGCAATCACCGGGCGCCCCGCCGCCAGGGCCTCCTGGATGACGACGGGCGAGTTTTCCCACCAGATCGAGGGCACAACGGTCCAGTCGGCCGAGGCCATGAGCGCCCCGACCTCGGCATTGTCGTAGGGGCCAGAAAACACGACCCGGTCGCCCGCCCCGTCGAGGAGCGCCGCAATCCGGGCGCGGAACGGCTCCGGCTGCTTATCGAGGCCGCTGCCGTGGATGGAGAGACGGGCTTTTCCCCAACGGTCGGCCGGGATCAGGTTGACGGCCTCGAGCAGCAGGTCGACGCCCTTGAACGGGTTGATCTGGCCGAAGAAGGCGAAGCGGTCGCGCGTTCCGGGGCGGGGCTCTTCGGCGATCGGTGGGCGCGGCGCCAGCACGTTTTCGATCCGGTGCAGCTTTTCGGCCGGCAGGCCCCATTCGGCGTAGCGGGCGGCGAGGAAATCGCTCGGGGAGATGCAGGCGTCGGCGCAGGCGAGGAGCGCCCGCAGCGCCAGCTCGCGCGCCAGGAAACGCTGGGGCGAGACCTCGGGAAAGCAGGCCGCGCAGGCCTCGGGGCTCGACCGCTCGCAGAGCTCGCCGGCCGTCGTCACCATCTGGCCCTGCCGATGGCAGATCGGGACGTATTCGTGGAGGGTCAGCACCAGCGCGGCCCCCGGCAAAGCGCGCCGGATTGCCGGCAGCACGTCGGCGCCGAAGCCGAGAACGTGGTGGAGGTGCACCACGTCGGGGCGGAACTGACGCAGCAGCTTGAGAAGGGGGGCGTGCTCCAGCGGGTCGCGGCGAAGGAGCGTCAGGGAATCGAGCCTCGCCGTTTCGACGAAGGCTTCGCCGGGCTCCGGCCGGGCGCGCACCCCGGGCGGCAGGCAACTCACGAGCAGCGGTTCCGTCCCGGCGTCGCGGAGCGCCAGGTGGAGGGCGCGCGCCGCGATTTCGGCGCCGCCCGGCGCGAAGGCGGCGTGACCGTGCGCGAGCATGGCGACGCGAAGGGAAGCCACGGCGTCCTCAGCCGCCGCGGAGCGCAAGCGCCGCAACGTCGGCCCTCTGGCAGAGCGCCTGCCAGGGGTCGGGCGCGCCGGCATCGGCGGTCAGCAGCAAGGGCGCGGGTGTTTCCGCGACCGGCGCGCCCGACGCCAGAAGGGCGCGCGCCAAAGCCTGCCATTTGGCGGGGAGGCTCAGGAAGGGTCCCGGAAAGCCGCCGATCGCCGCGAACCGGCGCGGCGAGATCAGGAGACCACCGGGGTGTGACGCGAGAAATCGCGCGGCTTCCCGCCGATGCGCCGAGGTGAGGAAGACCGCCCTGTCCCCCGGCGACCCGGCTGCCAGCAGCTCGGGCAGCCAGCCGGGCCGGGCGGGAAAGTGCCCGAGCGAGAGGGCGCAGACGAGGTCGGTCTGGGCGACGCCGATGCCGAGCTCGATGCCGTCGGCCGGGTCGGCGACATCGGCGCCGAAGGCGAGCGCGAGGCGCAGGCCCGTGGCCGCTGCCTGCCGCGCGAGGTCCGCGGCCTGGACCGAGAGGGCCGCCTCCTCCCCGGCGATGATGATCGGCACCTCCACCGCGGCGGGGTCCGTGGCGAGGAGGGCCAGCAGCGCCGGCAGCACGTCGAAGCCGCTGCCGCCGCCGATGACGAGGGCGAGGGGACCCGGCGGCGCTTCGCCCTCGACCTTGAGCAGGCGCGGCCGCATGGGCCCGGCCGCGGCGAGCGCCGGGGCGACGCAGCGTTCGATCACCGCGGCGGTGCCGGGGGCATCGGGATCGGCGGCGCGGATGAAGGCGCCGAGCAGCGTGAGGGTATTGCCCCGGCGCGGCTCGAGCGGGCGATAGAGCGGCGGACCGCCCGCCGTGTCGAGGGCGAGGTGCAGCCCCGCCGCGTCGGCGGGGCGGGCGAGCGCCACGAAGCCGTGCGCGTCGCCCGAGGGCGGATAGTCGGCAAAACGCCCGTCGCCGGCCATGGCGCGGGTCACGTCCGGCCGCCGCTGGCGAACCCAGTTGTCGGCGAGGCGGATCGATTCCCGCCCGCTGCCGAGGCGCGTGTCCTGCACCAGCCTTTCGGGGTCGAACAGCCAGCCCCGCAACAGCACATGACCGCCGTCGAGCGCGACGCAATCGTCGATGCCGAGGCGGATCGGCAGCGGGGAGGCCGCGAGCGTATCGGCGCCGTGGTAGCGCAAGGCCGCCGGCTCGAGCCGCTGCCGCAGGGCCGGATCCACCGCCGCGGTGCCGAGCGCCCTGGCGAGGAGATCGCCGGCCTCGGCTTCGTCGAGGAGCATGAGGCGCTCATAGCGGGCGAGGAGCGCGCCGCCGGCGAGTTTTACGCCGAGCAGCGAATTGGGCGCCATTTCGGTCTCGAGCTCGAGGACGCCGCAGAGCCCGGTGCCCGGGCCGACATCGGGGCGATCGCTGCGCACCAGGTTGAGCTGGCCGCGCACCACGTGGTCCCGGTCGAAGGCGAGCGCCGGGCTTTCGGGTGGGGCCGTGCCGCGCAGCCAACCGCTCAGCAGGAGCTCGCGCTCGCCCAGCCGCCCGATCGCTTCGATCATGCCCTGTGGCGCGGGCGTCGGGCCTCTGGCGGGGGCGGGCATCGGGCTTACGGCACGAAAGCCATCAACACCACCCCGGCAATGAACCCGAGGATGGTCGCGAGCATGATGACGATCGGCTTGACCTCGTGTTTGCCGATGGTCTGGAGCGCGAGGAGCCGCTTGTCGAAGCCGGCGAGGGTGGAGTCGAAGCGGGTGAGGAAGACCTCGATCGCCTCGACGCGGCCGGTGAGGTCGCCCTGGGATTCGGCAACCCGCGCCACGGCCGCGTCGAGCGTGCCTCCCTCGGCGGAAAGGGCACTGACCCGCTCGGTCAGCGCCTTGGTGGTGTTCAGCGTGTCGCGCTGCCCGATCGCCATCTGCCGCTGCACGGTGAGCAGCATGTCGAGCCGCTCCAGCACGCGGGCGAGCGGCACGGCGACAGCGGCTTCGGCTGCGCGCTCGTCGTTCGAGGCGACGTGGAGGAGGAGCGTCTCGCCGGTCGAGGCGACGGCGCGGAATTCGAGGCGGCCGGCATCGTCGGCATACCCCGCCGGGAGGGCGAAGTCGAAGGCGTGCGAGCCGTCGCCGACGCCGTTGCGCTTGAGATCGATGCGCGCCTGCTCGGCGGTGACGGAGGCGATGACGCGGCCCGCGGCGAGGACGTCGATGCGCAGCCGCTCGTCGGGAAGGCCGGCGTGCCAGGCCCAGCCGAGCGCGCGCCCATCCGCGATGGCATCGACCCGGCCGCGCAGCGGCTGCGAATCCACGGCCACGATCTGCCGGCCCGGCGGCTTCGAGGGCGCGTTCGGCTTTGCTGAAGCGGTGTCCGGACGCGGCGCCGAGGCGGCCGTTCCGACCTTTGCGGCGGCGTCCATCAGGCGACCTCCCCGGAAAGCGCGTTGCGCGAGGTGAGCTTGGCGGCGAACATCTCGAGGTGCTCGCTCGCGCACTCGTCGATCGAGCGTGGCGGGGCGATGCCGCTGACCAGCTTGCGGTGGAGGCCCGGCTCCTCGACCGCCCGGCGCATGGCGCGCGCCAGGTCGAGCGGATCGTTGGGCAGCACATGGAGGCCGTTGACCCCGTCCTCGACCATCTCCGCCATGCCGCCGATGCCGCTGACGATCACTGGCCGGCGGTGCTGGAAGGCTTCCTGGATGACGAGCGGCGCGTTCTCCCACCAGATCGAGGGCACGATGACCCAATGCACCGCGGCCATGAGCGCCGGCAGGCGGTCGCGGCCATAGGGGCCGAGCCGGACCAGGGTGCCTTCGAGCTCGCCCGAGAGGCGGTCGACATTGGCCTTGAACTCCTCGCTCTGGTAGAGCGCGCCGCCGTTGAGGCGGAGCTCGAAATCGACATCCTGGCTGCGCAGGTAGCGCGCCGCCTCGAGCAGCACCGTCACGCCCTTATAGGGGTTGAGGTTGCCGAAATAGCCGAAGGTCGGCCGGGCGCGGTCGAGCAAGGTGGGGGCGGGGAGCGTCTCCGGCCGGCCGTTGCGCATCACTGTGATCTTGTGCGCCGGGAGCCCCCAGTCGACGTAGCGGTCGCGCAGGAACTTGCTCGGGGCGATGAAGCGGTCGACGGCGCCGAGCAGCGTCTTGAGGTTGCGCTCGCGCAAGAGGAAGCGGTCCGCGCCGATGTCGGGGAAGCAGGAGTGGCAGGCCGAGGGCGAGGCGTGCTCGCAGTGCTCGTTGGTGCCGTTCCTCAACATCAGCCCGTCGCGATGGCAGATCGGATAGTAGTCGTGGAGGGTCAGCACGATTTCCGCCTTGGGCAGCATGCGGCGGGCGAGGAAGGGGAGCTCGGCGCCGGAGAGCAGCAGGTGGTGGAGGTGGAGGACGTGCGGCCGGTAGTCCGCGAGCAGCCGGGCAAAATCCTGGATCGTGCCGTAGCTGTCGGTCTGGCTCATGTAGAAGCGGTCGAAATGGCCGGCCCAGAGCACGACCTCGTCACCGGAGGCGCCGATCGTCTGGAAGCTCGTGCCGGGCCGCTGCTCGCGGTGGAGGTCGTTGGTCGCGGCGACGAACAGCGCCTCGGCCCCGGCGCGCTTATAGGCCTGGAACAGGTCGTGGGCGAAAATCTCGGTACCGCCGGGGTGGAGGTCGGGGTGATTGTGGGCAAGAACGAGAATCCGCATCAGCGCCTCCCCGGTTTTTTCGCGACGAGGACGTCCTGGTAGTGGGGCGCACGAATGCCGCGCCAGCTGCCGGGGCGGAGGGGCGCGGGCGCTAGACCGGCGTCGGACAGGCGGGCTTCGATCCAGCCCGCGTCGTAGGCCATCATGGCCAGGGGGTCGGTCGGATTGCCGGACCAGGCGGGGCCGTCGCCAAGCCGGGCAAAGGCGCAGCGGGGATCGGCGACCGTTGCGGGTGGGCCGCCGGGGTCGATCGAAAAGCAGGTGAGAAAGCAGGTGCCGCCGGGGGCGAGCACGCGGGCGATTTCGCGCGCATAGGTCGCGATTTCGTCGGGCGGCAGGTGCGTCACGACCGAGACGAGGAGCGCGAAGTCGACGCTGCCATTGCCGAGCGGCAGCACGAGCGTCTCGCCGCGCAGCAGCCCCTCCGGGTTATAGAGGGGGTGAGCGACGTCGAGGTGGCGGAAGCGGAAATTAGGGTAGACCGAGGTGATCGCCCCGCGGCACCAGTCGATGCCCTCGCGCGCCGGGTCGAGGCCGAGATAGCTCGCGGTCGGGAGGAGATACTGCGTGAGCGGGGCGGCGATGCGGCCGATGCCGCAGCCGATGTCGAGCACCCGGTCGCGCGGTTCGAGGCCGCCGATGCGCACCAGATGGCCGAGGAACTCGGCGCCGATGGCGCGGAAGTCGCCATCCCCGACAAAAATGCTTTGCGGGTCGGGGGCCGGAATGAAGCGGTTCTGCTGCACCGCCTCGACGAGCCAGCCGAGGCGCAACTCGTCATAGCTCTTTTCGGCGGCGATATCGGGTGCGAGCGAATTCATGCGACATTCCCCAGGCGTGGGCTCGAGAGCGCGGTGTGCTGATCCATCAGGGCGCGCATGGCGTCGCCCCAGCGCTGCTGGTGCAGCCACGAATTGTACTGGGCGGCGACGCCGCGCATGTAGTCGGTGCTCTGGGCCATGGAGCGGCGCTCGAGATGGTAGAGCTCGGCATCCGGCACGTAGACGATGTCGTGGCCCTGGGCGCGGATCTTGAGGCAGAGATCGCTGTCCTCGTAGTCGCCGATGACGTAGTCCTCGGTGAAGCCGCCCACCTTCTCGAACAGGGCGCGCCGCACCACCATGCAGGCGCCGGTGATGCCGGGCACGGAGCGCTCGGCGGCGGCGGGGCGGTAGTGGCGGGGCATCCCCTTGAAGTAGTGCTGGTTGAGCCAGCGGCCGCGATGGTCCTCGGCGAAGAAGAGGCCGGCGTGCTGGATGGAATCGTCCTCGTAGAGGAGTTTTGGGCCGACGGCGCCCACCACTTCGGAGGAGAGGCGCTGCTCGAGCGCGCCGACCCAGCCGCCCTCGATCGGGATGACGTCGGAGTTGACGAGGGCCAGCACGTCGCCCCGCGCCAGGGCCGCCCCGCGGTTGTTGGCGATGGCGTAGCCGCCGTTGCGGCCCATGACGGCGAGGGTGATCGGGATGCCGTAAACGAGGTGGAGGCCGGTCAGCAAATGCTCGACGGCGTCCGCCTGCTCGGGCGAATCGAGCACGTAGATCAATTCGCAGCGGAACAGCACCTGCGGGTCCGAGGCGAAGGCCGCGATCTGGAACGGCAGGAAATCGAGCACGCGGTAGAGCGGAATGATCAGCGACACGACCGGGTTTTCGACCGGCGTGCCGATCTGCTTGACGGTGGGGGCGCCGATGCTGCGGCGCGCCGCCTCCTGGTACTCGCCGAGCACCGGGGCGAGGCACGTGGCGATGACGTTGTCGCTCAGGGCCTGGGGCGGCACGGCGCGCAGCGCGGCGGCGCGGGCAGCGGGCCAGTCGATCGGCTGCACCGGGGGCACGAGCAGGTGCCGTACGCCGGAGCGCAGCCGCATCAGGAAGCGCGGCTGCTGCAGGGGCCCGCGGATATCGGGCACGAAGCCGATGAAGCCCGAGGCGTCGAGCGGCTTGTCGTCGGGGCCGGGGATCTTGCCGGCGAAGTCGACGCGACCGGCATCGAGCGAATGGGCCGCGTCGTCATGGTCGAGCACATCGAAGCCGGCGAGGAAGCCCGCCGGATCGCGATACCAGCCGCCGACGAGCAGGCCCTTCGAGCCGGCGAGCGCGAGCTCGATGCGGGCGCTCGGCAGGTCGGTGCTGCCCACCACCGCGTGCTGCCGCAACGGGCAGCGCAGCTGGAACTCGATCGAGGCGGCGCGGGCGGTCGGCGAGTGGGCGTTGAGGAGGTCGACGCATTCCTCGCGGAGGCCAAGGTCGCGCGCGCCGCTCTTCTTCCACCAGGTCTCGATGGCCGGGGCGACGGAGCCGTCCGGCCAATCCCTGACGACGAGGCCGTTTTCGCTGCGGATGATGACGAGGGAAGGGGTCGCACCCGCCGGCATGCCGCAGAAATAGCGGCGGATGCCGGAGGTCCGGTCGGCGGGCCGCACCGACATCGGCGTGAGCTTCACCTCACGCATTTCCTGCGCATAGACGAAGTGGCTCGCCTTGAGGCTGCCGAAGCGGCGAGGCGTTGCGACCTCGATCACGGCGACGCCGCCGGCCGCGAACATGATCTGGATGCCGGATTTTTCCGACGGGGTGCGAAAGAGCGTGCGGAGCGACCGCACGAAGCTCGGGCTCCGGTGCAGCCGAAAGAGGTTCGTCCAGGAACCGAGGACGGCCGAAGAGAGCTGGAGCCGTGCCTCGGGCGTCAGCCCCGCGAACAGCGTCTCGGCGACGGGGGGCGTCTCGGCCGCCACATACTCGACCGGCACCGAGCTTTCACCCCCCGCCGCGGCGAGGAAGGTGACCGCGTCTTCGGCCGGGCGCGGCATGGCCCAGACAACGCGGGTGCCGCCGGCCTCCTCGGCCAGTTTCAGTGAACTGATGGGTGTGATGGGTTCGCCGAAGGTGCCCGCCAGGCTCGACGGTCCTTCGACCGGAACCGGCAGCGACCAGACAACGAGGACGACGCTATCGCAGAGCGATAGACATCGCGGGCCTTGCGATGGCATCGGCTTGAGCTCCTTACCGCCTTTGGATGCTCTGCTCGAGGAAGGGGGAAGCGCCCGGGGGCGCCTCCCTGTTCCCGATCAGCCGACCGAGAAGAAGGAGTTGGGATCGTGCTGGACCTCGTCCAGCGTGATGCCCTTGAGCAGCACGGTATCGCCGTTGCCCAGGTTGATCAGCGTGTTGTTGCCCACCGCCACGGCGTGCGCCGCGACATCCGCCGCCGACTGGATGCCGGTGCCGTTGATGTTGGCTTCGATCTGCAGCAGGTCGTCGCCGTGCTGGAAATCGATGATGACGTCGTTGCCGCCGCCGCTGTGGAACACGTAGATGTCCTGCCCGGCGCCGCCGGAAAGGATGTCGCTGCCTGCCCCGCCGGAGAGGATGTCGTTACCGGTGCCGCCAACGAGCGTGTCGGCGCCGTTGCCGCCGGCAAGGTAGTCATTGCCGGTGCCACCGATCAGCACGTCCGAGCCGTTGCCACCGTCGAGGAAGTCGTTGCCGAACGAGCCATCGAGGTAGTCGTTGCCGTTGTCTCCGGACATAAAGTCGTCGCCCAGACCGCCGAACATGGTGTCGGCACCATTTCCGCCATAGAGGATGTCCTCACCCTCCTGGCCGAAGATGGTGTCGGCACCGTTGCCGCCCATAACGAAGTCATTGCCGCCGTGTGCGAGAATGAGATCGTGAAACCGGCTCCCGAGAAGCGTGTCGTCAAACGCTCCACCTTCTAACGTCGCCATTTCCGTTATCTCCGTAACTTGCAGTACAACACAGTTGTCAATGGCGAATGGGGAAGAGATTCACTCGTCATTGACTTGATCAGGCTTGCGTATTTCCTGTCATGCCGCAACAGAAATAAGTTAACGCTTTCCTGCCTGGTCGGTAATGTTTCGGTAACCATGACGGCAATTGCGGTCATGGCGGTACAGGGTGTTACTCCTCGTGGAAAGCCTTGTGCATGCTGTCGGTGAAGGGCGAAACGATGTAATCTATGGCCAAACGGGGGCGGTTGAGGATCATGAGATCCGCGGGCTCTCCGGCGTTCAGCGTGATCTTCGGCGATTTGGGCAAAGCGCTGTCTGCGACGGCGGCCCGGACCACGTAGTAGGCGGCCGAGGTGCGCTCGTCGACGGACTGGTCGGCGGCCACATAGGTCAGGGTGCCGTCGAGGGGCGGCAACTGCTTGGTGCCGTAGGCCGTGAGACGGACCTGCACCCTGGCGCCAAGATGCACGGAATCGATGTCGCGCGGGTCGAGCTTGGCCTCGATGATCTTTTCGCCCTGGTCGGGCACGATGTCGAGGATCGGCTGGCCGGCAGCGATGACGCCGCCCGGCGTGCGGTACTGGATGTTGGTGACGATGCCGTCCTCGGGCGAGGTGACGACCACGCGCTTCAGCACGTCCCGGGCCGCCGAGATGTTGTCCTCGATGGCGCCGAGATCGATCTGGGTCGATTGCAGCTGGTCGGCGACGTCGCTCTGCCAGGCGGTCTCGCTCTTGGCGATCTCGACCTCGGTCTGGGCCTTGCCCTCCTCGGCGTGGGTCCTGGTGCCGATGAGGGCGCCCGCCTCGCTCACCAGCTGGGCGTAGCGTGACTGGAGGTCGGCGAGCTGGGCCCTCGTGGCGATGCCCTTGTCGACGAGGCTCTGGATGGCGTCGACCTGCTGCTTCATCAGCTTCTGCTGGTCGGCGTTGGCGGCGAGCTGGGCCGCGGCGGCCTGGGCATCCGCCGCATAGGCGTCGGCCTGCTTCTTCTGCGCCCCGATGGTGCGCTCGAGGGTATCGCGCCGGTGGTCGAAGAGTTGCTGCTCGTTGCGCAGGATCTGGCGCACATACTCGTCCGCCGAGCCGGTGAGCTCGGGCGGAAAGTCGATGTGGTCGGCCTCGGCCTGTTCGGCCTTGAGGCGCGCGACCTTGGCGAGGAACCCGATGCGCCGTGCCTCGAGCTGCCTCAAATCGGACAGGGCCTTGGTGTCGTCGAGGCGGAGGAGCGGTTCGCCAGCGTGGACGAACTGGCCTTCCTTGACCAGCATTTCCTTGAGGATGCCCCCCTCGAGATGGCTCACGGTCTTGGCCTTGGTGGCGACGATCACCGTGCCGCTCGCGATGGCGGCGCTGTCGAGGTGGGCGGTGAAGCCCCAGACGAGGAAGCCGCCGAAGCCGAGGCCGATGGCGGTTATGCCGGCGATGACGTTGCCGCGCAGCGATGGCGCGCGCGCAAGCGCGGGGTCGAGCGCCACATCGCCGGCGATGAGCAGGGCCTTGTCGCTCATTTCAGCCTCAGCGGGGTCGGCTCTTCGCCCGCGCCGCCGAGGATGGCCGAGATGGCGTGCGTCGGACCGAACTGCCACGAGTGGTCCTTCTGCAGCACGAGGAGCTTGTCGGCGGACTGGAGGATTGCCGCGCGGTGCGCGATGATGACGACCATCGCGCCATCGTCCTTGAGCCGGTTGACGGCCCTGAGCAGGGCCTGCTCGCCCTCGGCATCGAGATTGGCGTTGGGCTCGTCGAAGACGACGAGACGCGGCCGGCCATAGATGGCTCGGGCGATGCCGATGCGCTGCTTCTGGCCGCCCGAAAGCGTCAGCCGGGAGTCGCCGGTTGGGGTATCGTAGCCGAGCGGCAGGCGGCCGATCATCTCGTGGATGCCGGCGATGCGCGCGGCGGCGATCACCGCGCCGGCATCGGCGCCGCCCAGCCGGGCGATGTTCTCCCAGATGGTGCCGTCGAGGAGCGCAACGTTCTGCGGCAGGTAGCCGACGACGCTGCCGAACGAGCCGCGCTCCCAGGTCGCGACATTGTGCCCGCCGAGAAACACGCCGCCGGCAGTCGGCCGGATGATGCCGACGAGGAGGCGCGCCAGCGTCGACTTGCCGGTCGCGGAGGGCCCGATGACGCCCAGCACCTCGCCCGGCGAAAGGCTGAAGTCGAGGCTCCGCAGCAGCGGGGTCGCGGTGCCGGGCACCACATAGACGAGGTTTTCGACGACGAGCTCGCCCTCGGGCTCCGGCAGGGCGATGCGCTCGCGCTCGGCCTGCTCGGCCGTCAGCACGCCTTCGATGCGCTGCCAGGCGCCGGAGGCGCTGCGCCACTGCCGCCAGTTCTCGATCATCTGGTCGTAAGGGGTGAGCGTGCGCACCATGAGGATGCTGGCGGCCACCATGACGCCGGGCGAGATGGTGTGGTCGATGGAAAGGACGGCGCCATAGGCCAGCGTTGCGACCTGCATGCCGTAGCGCACGGTCTTCGAGGCCGCGGACACCATCTTGTTGCGGCGCATGCCGATCTCGAACATGCGGTCGGCGACATTCTGCGATTGCTGCCAGCGCCGGCCGAGGGCAGGGAGCATGCCCATGGCGTCGATCACCTCGGCGTGCCTCAGGCTCGCGCCGACGCCCGCGATGACCTCGACCTGGGCGGCGTTGGCCTCCTTCAGCAGACGCTTCGAGATGAGGTCCCCGATGAGGCTGAAGGAGAGGACCATCGCCGCGGCGACGAGGGCGATGACGCCATAGATCGGGTGGAGCGCGGCGAGGGTCAGCATGAAGATCGGCGACCAGATCGCCTCGAGCGGCGCGCCCGCCGCCCCCGTGGCGAAGAAGGTGCGCACCTCGGTCAGGTCGCGCAGCGACTGGGTGGCCTTTGAAGCGCCGTCGACGAGGGAAGTGTGAAGCGCCGCCTCGATCAGCGGCAGGTTGAGCTTGCGGACGAACTGCGCGCCCAAAATGAGGAGCGTCGTGCCGCGCAGGAACTCGAGGAAGCCGTAGAGCGCGAGGCCCAGCACCGCGAGCACCGTCAGCATGCCGAGCGTATCCATGCTGCGGCTGTTGAGCACGCGGTCGTGCACCTGCATCATGTAGAGCGGCACGAGCATCTGCAGCATGTTGATGAAGGCGCTCAGCGCCGCGGCGAAGACGAGGCCCCGGAAAATC
>DASZTU010000359.1:0-1937 GCA_035547975.1 Devosiaceae bacterium
GGCGGCAGCCGGGTGGGGGTGGGTCGCCTGACCGACCCGGCCATCCACCACACCGCGCCACGCGCGGGCGGTGAGGCTGGCTGGATGCCCGGGTCAAGCCCGGGGATGACGGTGGCGGAGGATCGGTTTGGGCACCAGCTGCACCGCGTTCTCGGCGTCATTCCCGCGCAAGCGGGAATCCATCTCGGCCAAGGAAACCCACGCCATATCGCATCCGCCCCGAGCCGGAGCATCTAACCACCCCCACCCTCGATCCCTCCCCGCAAGGGGGAGGGAGAGGGCGGTGCACCTGGCTCATGGTTCGAGGCTCGCTGCGCTCGCACCTCACCATGAGGGTGTTGGAATAGACCTCGCCTCGGGAGCGCGCCCATCTCAATAGAACCTCACCCTGAGCCTGTCGAAGGGCGAGGTCCGGGAAAGGGTCATGCCCGAGGCTCGCCATCCCCCTTCGCTCGTGCCCTTGGCCCCCCTCACCCGCCGCTCACACGGCGACCTCTCCCCCCAAACGGCGAGGTGAGGTGAGGCCCGGCCTCGCCCGCATGCCAGCTCTCCCCAAAGGGGCGAGGTGAGGTGTGGCGCGGCGGTCCTCATTTTCCGCCCACGAGCGCCGGCCGACGGCCCAAGGTTAAGCCTTCCCTGCGCCGTATGGTGAACCGTTCCTTAAGCCTTCCGGGCTAGCTTTCCTGCGCGGAGCATCCGGAGCCCTGGGCATGGTCGCCTATCAGCAGTTTGTCGAGCTGTCGCAGTCGGGGGACAGCGAGGCGCGCGGGCAGGCCGCGCACCTCGCCGCGCTCGCCTACCTCGCCCACACCGGACCCGCCGACGAGCAGGCCGCGCTCTACGCCGCGCTCGTCGGCTTCCTCGACGATCCCTCGGTCAAGGTGCGCGCCGCCCTCGCCTATGGTCTTCTCCACGCGAGCGCGGCGCCGCGCCCCATCCTCCTGTCGCTCCTCCACGACAGCCCGGTCATCGCCCGCGCCGTGGCACAGTATTCCCCGGCGCTGATCGACGCCGACCTGCTGTCGCTGGTGCGGTCGGCCGAACCATCCCTGCTGATGGCGGTCGCGATGCGCGAGAGGATCAGTCCGCGCCTTGCAGAAGCCCTGATCGGGCGGGGCGACCGCAACGTGGTGCTGAAACTTTTGGGGCGGACGGATGTCGCGCTCTCGGCCGATGCCCTCAGCCGCATCGCCGAGGATTTCGGGCGGGGCGACGCGGCGCTGCGCGGCGCCCTTCTCGCCCGTGACGATCTCCCCGCCCCGGCCCGGCTCCTCCTCGTCGAGGCGGTGGTTTCGGCGCTCTCCGATTTCCGCCTGGTCAAGGGCGCGATCCAGCCCGAGCGCCTCAAAAAGCTGCTGCGCAACGCCAGCGACACGGCGCTCACCGCGATCGGCGAGGGCACGGACGGGCCGCCCCGCGCCCAGTACGCCGCGCGCCTCATCGAGGACGAACGCATCTCGAGCCGGGTGATGCTGCACGCGATCATCAACGGCCATGTGATGTTCTTTGCCGATTGCCTCGCCGAACTTTCCGAGATGTCGCGCGCCAAGGTTTTTACGCTGCTCGAGACGGGCAGCCGCCCGGCCCTCAATGCGCTGCTGGCGCGCTGCGGCATGAGCGAGGGAATGCGCAACCTCGTCGCCCGCCTGGTCTTCCTCGCGCGTACCAGCGACCTCGCCGAGGACGTGGCGGCGCGGCACTTCGTGGTGACCGTCCTCACCGAGGAACTGATCGTCGAGCACCAGGGCGACATTCCGGCGGAGTTGGAGGAAGCCTTCATCTACCTCTCCGAGCAGAACGTCGCCCTGGCCCGCAGCGCCGCCCGCGGCGTGATGTCGGCCTTCGCCGGCGAGGATGTCGCCCGGCCCATGCCGCTCCTTGCCGACGAGGGGCCGCGGCTCGCGCTGCCCGCCGCATAGGGCCGCGGCGTCGGCGCT
>DASZTU010000360.1:0-1880 GCA_035547975.1 Devosiaceae bacterium
CAAGGCGGTGCATGTGTGCCCGGTTTATTGCCGCTTCTGCTTCCGGCGCGAGATGGTGGGGCCGGCGGGCCTCGGCACTTTGGCGCCCGAGGCCCTCGACGGCGCCTTCGCCTATATCGAGGCGCATTCCGAGATCTGGGAGGTGATCCTCACGGGCGGCGACCCGCTGGTCCTCTCGCCGCGCCGCATCGAGACGCTGATGCATCGGCTTGCCGGAATCGAGCATGTCAAAATCGTCCGGTTCCACACGCGCGTGCCGGTGGTCGAGCCCGAGCGGATCGACGGTTCGCTTATCGCCGCCCTCAAGGCCTGGGGCAAGACAACCTACCTTGCCGTCCACGCCAACCATCCGCGCGAGCTGACGCCCGCGGCGCGCGCCGCCATCGGCCGGCTGGCGGATGCCGGGATTGCGCTCCTCAGCCAGACGGTGCTGCTCAAGGGCGTCAACGACGATGCCGAGGTGCTGGCGCAGCTGATGCGGGCCTTCGTCGAGCTGCGCATCCGGCCGTACTACCTCCACCACCCCGATCTCGCACCGGGCACCTCGCACTTCCGCGTCTCGATCGCCGAGGGCCAGCGGCTGGTGAAGGGCCTGCGCGGGCGCATCTCGGGTCTCGCGCAGCCCACCTATATCCTCGACATACCGGGTGGACACGGCAAGGCGGTGATCGAAGCCCCGACCATCCGCGAGATCGGCGATGGCTGCCATGCGGTCGAGGATTTTCGCGGCAACGAGCACCTCTATCCGCCGCGGGGCGAATAGTGCTTTCGCTTCGATTGACCACTGACATGTCAGCGGGTAGAGCGTTCCATGGTTGAATTCGGGGTACCAGAGGCCCTCTCAGCCGGCGCCAGCGCGCCGACCTCTCCCCCAAAGGGAGAGGTGAAGCCGCGGCAAGGCCGTGACGCACCGCGACCTCTGACTTGGGCAAGCGGTCGGTTTGCGCCAGTCATCCGGGTGAGTGGGCCTTTGCCGCAGCTCGACCATTGGACCGCAGCGAAAGCTGCGGCGTGAAGGGGGAAGACATGTCTGCGCTCGACCGCGCCCTGACCGTCGACGATCTGAAGAAAATGGCGCGCCGGCGCGTGCCGAAGCAGTTCTTCGACTATATCGATTCAGGCGCCTACACCGAGGGCACCTACCGGGCGAACGAGGAGGACTTCAAGAAGATCCTGCTGCGCCAGCGGGTTGCCGTCAACCTCGAGGACCGGAACCTCTCCTCGACGCTGCTCGGCCAGCCGGTGAGCCTGCCGGTCGCCATCGCCCCGGTCGGCTCGACCGGGATGACCGATGCCGACGGGGAGATCAAGGCGGCGCGGGCGGCGGAAAAGTTCGGCATCCCCTTCACGCTCTCGACCATGGCGATCTGCTCGATCGAGGACGTGGCCGAGAACACCACGAAACCCTTCTGGTTCCAGCTCTATGTGATGCGCGACCGGCCCTTCATCGAGCGGCTGATCGACCGGGCGCGGGCGGCCAAATGCTCGGCGCTGGTCCTCACGATGGACCTCCAGATCCTCGGGCAGCGGCACAAGGACATCCGCAACGGCCTCACCGCGCCGCCCAAGATCACGCCGCGCTTCATCGCCGAAATGGCGGTCAAGCCGGGCTGGGCGATGCGCATGCTGGGCACCCAGCGGCGCACCTTCCGCAACATCTATGGCCATGTCAGCGACGCCAAGAACCTCGCCTCGCTCTCCAACTGGACGCGCACCCAGTTCGACCTGACGCTCAACTGGAAGGACATCGCCTGGATCAAGAAGCGGTTTGACGGCCCGGTGATCGTCAAGGGCGTGCTCGATCCCGAGGACGCCCAGCTGGCGATCGACAACGGGGCGGACGCGATCGTCGTCTCCAACCACGGCGGGCGGCAGCTCGA
>DASZTU010000361.1:0-5661 GCA_035547975.1 Devosiaceae bacterium
GGGCGATGCGTGAGGTAGAGATAGGCCTGCGTGTACCCGTCCGGCGAAGGCACGACCTCGACGGGCTTCGAAACGGCAAAGCAGATGGGGCCGCTGTTCGCGGTGGCGGTATAGACCGTCCAGTCGCGATAGACCCCGACCTGCTTGGCCGATTGGCCCCACGCCGGCCCGGCGACAAGCCCGGCAAGGCCAAGTGCGCCGGCCGCCAGCGCGGCCGCGTGTCGGGCGCGGATCAGCTGCACGCCTTGTCGCTCGCCGCCAGTGCCGCGCTGACACCCGCGAGGGAATAGGTGTCGGTGGTTTCGGTGCCCCGCTGCGAGGTCCCCTTGACAACGAGCGTCGTCCCCGCCTTGAGGGCGGCAACGAACCCGGCCTCGTCCGCCGCACTGGCGAGCCAGGCGCCGCTCCCGTCGGCGATCATGGCGTAGGTCTTCTTGTCGATGGTTGCGGTGGGCTTGCCATCCTTCTTGAGCGGATAGCCGATCAGCGTCTGCACCTCGTTCTTGATCCCGAGGCCCTTGCGGTTGACGACGAGGAAATGCACCGGATCGCGGTTGACGCCTTCCGGCTTGCTCGAGGTCGGTTCCGAGGAGACGTAGCAGATGAGGCCATTGGCGTCGTTGCCCTTCCAGGCCGTCCAGGACTTGAACGTGCCGATGCTGGTCGGCGCGGAAGCGGCCTGGGGCGCGGCTGCCGGCTTGCTGGCGGCCGCGACAGCGGGTCCCGCCGTGCCACTTGCCAGCAGGGCCGCCGAAGCGGCCAGCCAAACCCAGCCCTGACGCTTGGAATTCATGGCGCAATCATCCTTCTTCTTGTCTCGTAAACCCCCACTCAGCCCGAACCCAAAGCCTTTGATCTAATTTGCGACCATAGTGGCAATGATGTCTGCAATTTGACGCCCTGGTCCGCGCAAATTCGGGTTTGCGCCCCAATGGTGAAGGAATGATTAACGCCCCCCGGGAGACGCCGTCGGCTCCATTCGATGCCGGGGTAACCACGACGGCCGGGCTGGTAGGATCGGTGAGCGCACCCGCTGGGCTCACGCGGCGAGTGGATAGGCCTGCTCGACGAGATAGGGGCCGCCGCCCACCGAGTCCCGGCTCGAAAACAGCACGAACCGGCCCACGGGGAAGCTGATCGGCTCGAACCGGCCGGCTTCGGCGATGAAGCGCGCGATCTCCGGGGCCGAGGTGCCGCGCAACCGCGCCAGCGAGACGTGCGGGGTGAACTTGCGCCCTTCCGGCGGCAGGCCCAGCATCTGCACCACGCGCTCGTGGGCGGCATGAAGGCGGGCGAGCGTCGGGTTCACCTCGACCCCGGCGTAGAGCGCCCGCGGCTTGTCGCCGCCGAACGAGCCCAGATGGTCGAGCTTGAGCATGAATGCCTCGCTGTTGGCGAGCCGGTCGAGCGCGTCGGTGATCTCGTCGGCCACCGCATGGTCGACATCGCCGATGAATCGCAGCGTGATGTGGTAGTTGTCCGGATCCATCCAGCGGGCGCCATGCAGCCCGCCACGCTTGAGGGAGAGGGCGAACGCCACTTCGGGCGGTATCTCGAGACCGGTGAAGAGCCTGGGCAAACTGACCCTCCTCTCGATGAGCGCTGGCCGGGGCCGGCAGCCCCGTCGCGCTTCTGCCGCAACACGCCGGCGGCGCGGGGCTCGATTCGTCCCGGCCGACGCGTCGAGCCTAACACAGCTTGTTCGGTCGGCCAGAGCTATTTGCCGTTGCCCGCGCAACAGCTTGGGCGGGTGCCTTACCAAACCGTATCTTGTATTGAGGCCACTCCCCGGCCATATTATCCGCAGGTGGCGGATCGCCCGGCTTCCTGCCGGCCCCGCCCGACGAAAGGGATTATGACCATGGCCGAATTCGACCGTCCGACCTACGCCGCCGGGGCCGGCTCCGCTGCGGTAGTAGATCAGGGGCTGCGCAGCTACCTGCTGCGCGTCTACAACTACATGGGCCTGGGCCTCGTGGTGACCGGCCTGGTGGCCTATTTCGCCAATGCCGCGGCCGTGACCACCGACACGGCCCAGGCCGTTGCGCAGGCGCCGAACGGCGAGCTGCTGACGCAATGGGGCGTGCTGCTCTACACGAGCCCGCTGATGTGGGTCGTGGTGTTCGCGCCCCTCGTGATGGTGATGGTGTTGAGCTTCGGCGTGCAGCGCATGAGCGCCAGCGCCGCCCAGCTTTCGTTCTGGGCCTTCGCCGCCCTCATGGGGCTGTCGCTGTCCTCGATCTTCCTGGTCTATACCGGCACCTCGATCGCGCGCGTCTTCTTCATCTCGGCCGCGACGTTCGGGGCGATGAGCCTTTACGGCTACACGACCAAGCGTGACCTCACCGGTTTCGGCTCGTTCCTGTTCATGGGCCTGATCGGCATCATCATCGCCTCGATCGTGAACATCTTCATCGGCTCGAGCGCGCTGGCGTTCGGCATCTCGATCCTCGGCGTGCTGATCTTCGTGGGCCTCACCGCCTACGACACGCAGCGCATCAAGCTTTCCTACTCGGCGAGCTATGGCAGCGAGGTTCTGGCCAAGAGCGCCATCATGGGCGCCCTCCAGCTCTACCTCGACTTCATCAACCTGTTCCTGATGCTGCTGCGCCTGTTTGGCAGCCAGCGGAACTGACCGAGACACTCACGCCGGCACAGCATCCCGGCACGGTGGATTTGCGGGGGGCTGCGGTCTAAAAGGCTGCAGCCCCTTCGTTTTGCGCGCGAGTCCACCCCGTGCCCGATGCCCCTCTCATCCGCACCTTCGCCTGGGGAGACGTCCCCGCCATCACCGCCATCTACGCCCATTACGTGCGCAGCTCCGTTGCGACCTTCGACCTCGAGGCGCCGGGCGAAGCCTACATCGCCGAAAAGTGGGGATCGATGATCGAGGCCGGGCACCCGGCGATCGTCGCCGAGCGGGAGGGAAAGCTCGTGGGTTTCGCCTATGCCTCGGTCTACCGCACGCGGCCGGGCTACCGCTTCACGTGCGAGGATACCGTCTACATCGCGCCGGATTTTGTGGGGCAGGGGATCGGCAGCGCCCTACTGGACGAAGTCATCCATCGCGCCGGCGCCTTTGGCTTCAGGCAGATGATCGGCGTCATCGCGGACGAGATCGAGGCGTCCGTCAAACTGCACGAGAAGCACGGCTTTGCCGTGCTCGGCCGCTTTCCCGCCCTCGGCTACAAGTTCGATCGCTGGATCGGGGTAATCCACATGCAGCGCGAGCTCTAGCGCACCGGCGGTCGGCAGGCGCCTTCAACCGGCGGGCCCGAGCGACACCTCTCCCGTCCCGCCCGGTTCTAGCCTTTGACGAGGCTGAGATTGGGTTCGAGCACGCGCAGCACGTTATCGATCTCATGGCCGCGCTTGAGCACGCGCCCGTGCTGGGAGATCAGCATGAACTGGCCCTGCCGCTCGCGGTTCTTCGGGTTCTTCTCGATGACGTAGATCGGCCGCTCCGAGTGGTTGCGGTAGATCGAGAACAGCGCGCGGTCCTTGAGGAAATCGATGGCGTAGTCGCGCCAGGTGCCCTGCGCCACCTGCCGGCCGTAGATATTGAGGATCGCCTGCAGTTCACGGCGATTGAACCGGACGGCCGCCGGCGCCCGACCGCTCGACCGGACGATCGGCGCTTCGTTGGCGACAACGATGTCGAGATGCGGTGGCAGCTTCGGCTCAGCTGTCTCGGCCAACGGCCCACTCCGTTGTTACGCGCGGTGTCATGAAAGCGGCGAAACGCGCCGCTGGCAAGAGGCTTGAACGCAGCAGGAGCCAAACTCGCTGCCGATTGTGAAGGGGCACGTGCCATTCATGGGGAAGACCGAGAGAGAGTCCGCAATTCGGACACAATCTCTCCCTTCTCGCGCCCCATTGGTCCGGCACAAAATAAGCATTGCCTCCAGTGGCCGGCGTTGGGGTGGAACGAGCCCCCAAACCTGAAGCTCCAGCGCCGGCTGCCCCAAGACCCAGTCATCACTGCAACTCCCGCATGCCCCCCGGCGCGGGAGTTTTGTTTTGTCTGACGCCCGAAGCCCCGCTGAGCGGGGCGCGGCGCCCGTCCGCCGGCGCCGGGCGGAATCGGAGCCGGGTCACGCGAACCCGGGACTCCCTTTTCCGGCCCCGGAGGGAAATTCCCTATTTCTGGAAAGATGCGGCGCCCATGATCGGCCCGGGCAGGCCGTTCTTCTCGCTCTGGACGAGGATCACCGCCCCGTTGCTCGGGCCAGTCAAAACCTCGTCGAGCGGCAGCTTGAGGTGTGCGCCGGCCTGAGGGTCCCACATGCCGAGGATATGGCGGCCCGTCACGACTTGCGTATAGGCGAGCTCGCGGCCCGCATTCTCGCCGCGCTCGACCTTGACCGCGGTCTTGTCGATATAGGTCACGAGCCACACGCCCGCCCCGTGCTCACCCGGCTTGCCGTCGACATCGACGTCGAGCATGCCGTCGGCGTCCGCCTTGAGGGCGACCGCGAGCGGCAGGTTCGCCCCCGCGATCGCGCCTTCGACCGCGCCCTGATTGGACCCGACGACGTCGCGCGCCCCGTTCACCACGAGCTGGGGCGTATAGATGTTGTTGCTTCCCCAGGCATTGGCATAGGCCCGCTGCCGGTCGGTATAGGCCTTGGCATCGAAGGTGTCGGCCCACCCGATATAGTCCCAGTAGTCGACGTGGTAGGCGAGCGTGATGAGGTCGGGGCGGGGCTGCAGTGTCTTGAGCAGCGCGTCGGCGGGCGGGCAGGAGGAGCAACCCTGGCTGGTGAACAGCTCGAGCACCGCCTTGGGACTGGTGCGCAGCTCCGCCGCGCCGGCCGGGCTCGCCAGCGCGCAAGCGAGCGGCAAAACGATTAGGGCTGTAGTTTTCATGCCCTTCGTTGTACCGGCGCACCCCCACAACTGCCAGTCACTTTGCGGCGACCTTCTGCCGCGATCACGTGAACGTCACGGTGACCCGGAATGCCCGCGGAGAACTCCCGGCGGGCGGAAGAGCGTGGGGCGGGTTTACCGCCCCACGAGGGCCACTGAAGGAAGGAAGCCCTCTACGCCGCGACCAGATTGCGCAGCACGTAGTGAAGGATGCCGCCGTTCCGGTAGTATTCGAGCTCGTCGAGCGTATCGATGCGGACCAGCACCGGGACGCTGTCCTTGCGGCCGTCTGCATAGACGATCTCGAGCGGAATGGTTTTCCGCGGGGTGAGATCGGCAAGGCCGCGGATCGAGATCGTCTCGTCCCCCGTAATGCCGAGCGATTGCCACGAGGCGCCGTCGGTGAAGACGAGCGGGAGCACCCCCATGCCGACGAGGTTCGACCGGTGGATGCGCTCGAAGGACTGTGCGACGACCGCCCGCACGCCCAGCAGGGTCGTGCCCTTGGCCGCCCAGTCGCGCGAGGAGCCGGTGCCGTATTCCTTGCCGGCGAAGACGACGAGCGGCGTGCCGTTGGCCTTGTAGGCCATGGCGGCGTTGTAGATCGGCACGACCTCGCCGTCCGGGCCCTTGGTGAAGCCGCCTTCCACCCCCTCCAGCATCTGGTTCCTGATGCGGATGTTGGCGAAGGTGCCGCGCATCATCACCTCGTGATTGCCGCGCCGCGCGCCATAGGAGTTGAAGTCGATCGGGCGCACCTGGTGCGCGATCAGGTATTCGCCCGCCGGCGTC
>DASZTU010000362.1:0-5383 GCA_035547975.1 Devosiaceae bacterium
GCATTGAGGGCGCCGACCAGCGCGCCGGTGCCGATGCTGCCCAGGATCGCGACGCCGTCCCCGAGCCCCATGACGAGAGCGGCGCCCGAGACGGTGGCGGAGGCCAGCACCACCGACCCCACGGAAAGGTCGATGCCGCCGACCAGCACGGCCATGGTCATGGCGAGGCCGAGCACGAGCACCGACGCGGATTGCCGCACGATGTTGCCGATATTGGCGGGGGTACCAAAGGTCGAGGCCGTCAGCGCGAAGACGACGAACAGCAGCACGGCGGCGATCGGCATGGCGTGCCGGGCCATGAGAGCGCCGAGGCGGCCGCCGGGGTCCCGGGGCTGCGCGGTGAGGGAGACACTCATGCGGCCGCCGCTCCCTGGATCAGGAGGTTGAGGTGTTCCTCGCCGGTGTCCTTTGGTGACGTCTCCTCCGCAATGCGCCCGTCGCGCACGACCAGGATCCTGTCCGCCAGGGTCAGCACCTCGACGAGGTCGGAGGAGACGACGACGATCGCCTTGCCGGCCCGCGCCAGGTCATCGAGCCGCCGGTAGATGTCGGCGCGGGCGCCGACGTCGACCCCGCGCGTCGGTTCGACGAACACGAAAACGTCGCTGTCGGCGAGCCCCCAGCGCGCCAGCAAAGCCTTCTGCTGGTTGCCCCCCGAGAGCGAACGGATCGGCATCTCGAGCGAAGCGGCGATGACGCCGAAATCACGCGCCGCCTCTGCGGCCGCCTTCGCCTCCGCCCGGCTCTCGACCGTCCCGAGGGCGCCGCGCCGCCGCCGAAGCGAAGCAAGCGCGATGTTCTCGCGAACGCTCAGGTTGGGCAGGATGCCCTCGGTCTTGCGCTCCTCCGTCAATAGGCAAATGCCGGCGCGGATCGCATCGTCGGGCATGCGGGCTACGACTGCCCGGTTCCCGACGCGAACATGTCCGGTATCGGGCACGAGGTCGCCGCCGATCAGGCGGGCGACCTCGTTCTGTCCTGCCCCGACAAGGCCGGTCAGACCCACGATTTCGCCGCGGCGGACGGAAAAGCTGACGTCCCGAACGCGCGTCCCCCAGCCGAGGCCATCGACCGAGAGCAGCACATCGCCGGGAGCCCTCGCGCTCGCCCGATAGGTATCGGATGCGGCACCCAGCATGGCTTCCGTGAGCCGGGCTTCGCTCCAGCCGGCGAGCGAGGTGGTGACGACATGCCGGCCGTTGCGCAGCACCGTTGCTATGTCGCACAGCGCCAGGACTTCGGCGAAGCGGTGCGAGACGTAGAGGACCGCAACGCCGTGCCGCCTCAGGTCGGCGATCGCCGAGAACAGGAGGTTCGATTCGGCCTGTCCCAGTGGGGCGGTCGGCTCATCGAGGATGAGCAGTCGCGGGTTCTTCGCCAACGCCTTGGCGATCTCCACCATCTGCCGCTCGGCGAGGGAGAGCCGGCTGACCGGCGTATCGGGGTCAACGGGCAGGCGGAGCCGGCCGAGAACCTGGCGGGCACGTTCGCGCATCGCGGCCGTATCCAGCAAGCCGAGCCGCCGTGGCTCGTGTCCCAAAACGACGTTCTGCGCCACGGTCAGGTTGGGCAGCAGGCTCAGTTCCTGGAAGACCGTGGCGATGCCGAGCGCGGCCGCGTCGCGCGCCGACCGGATCTGGACCGGCTGGCCATCCACCACGACTTCGCCCGCGTCAGCCGGGTAGATGCCGGAGAGGATGTTGATGAGCGTCGACTTGCCCGCCCCGTTCTGGCCGATAAGGCCGTGCACCTCGCCGGCGCGGATGTGCATGTCGAGGTCGCTGAGGGCGACAACGCCGGGAAAGCGCTTCGTCAGGGACCGCAGCTCGAGCAGCGGTACCCTTCCGTCCCGGGCGTCGGATGCGTCGGTCACGTCATGTGCTCGCTAAGGGAGGCCGGGTCCGGCGGCAGTCCTCCGGACCCGATCGGCTCTACGACTTGTAGCCGGCGAGGATATCCGTCAGCGACTTCTCGAACGGGAACTTTTCGATGTTCTTGACCGAGTCGTCGTTGAGCTTGAGTGCCGTATCCACATTGTCCTTGGTGACGAGAACGCCCTGGATCAGCAGCTCCTTGCGCGGATCATTCTTGGTGACGACGAGATAGGGGAAATAGGCCTTCCAGAACCCCGAATACTGCGGCGCGAGCAGCACGGTACTCTTCATGGCGCCGCTCTTGACCGCGTTGAGGCCGGGGGTCGTCCCGTCGACGGAGACCACCATGATCTGGTCCTGCTTGCCCGCCCGGTCGATGGCGTTGAGGGCCGGCACGGTGAGGCTGTCGCTGTTGCCGTAGATCAGGTCGAGATTGGGATAGGCGGTGAGCCAGTTCTCGGTGACCGAGACGGCCTTCGCCGGATCCCAGTCGGTCGGCGCCTGAGCCACGACCTTGACGCCCGGATATTTCGCCATCACGTCGGTGAAGCCGCCGGAGCGGTCGGTGTTGAGGCCCTGGCCGAGCAGACCCTGGAGATTTGCGACCTCGCCCTTGACCTCGCCGTAGCGCGCCTTGAGCAGTTCCGCGGAATATTCGCCGACGATCTGCCCGGTGTGGCGCTCGTCGAAGCCGAGCGTTGCGGCGCAGCCGGGAATGGTCGAGTGGAGGCAGATGACCGGGATGTGCGCGGCGTTGGCCTTGGCCATCGCCGGCCCGAAGGCGCCCGCGTCGATGAAGTTGATGGAGATGGCGTCGACCTTCTGGTTGATCGCGTTCTCCATGGCCTGGATCTGCTTGTTGACGTCGCCGTCACCGCTCGAGACCACGAGGTTGAAGCCTTCGCGGCGCGCGGCCTCCTTGGCGCCGTCCACCTCGCCCAGGTGGAACGGGTTCGTCAGGTCGATCTGGATCAGTGCAATCGTGGGCTTGTCGGCCGCCTGGGCATGGCCAACCACCATGGCAGTCGCCAACGCGGCCGCCGTAAGAATCTTCAGCATGGACAATCCTCCCTTGAGGCCGCGCCCTTCGCGGCTCCGTCCGACTCCCCATCGGCAAGGGTGATGTTACCGGTAACTTATGGGGGTGTCAACGCGGGCGCCGCGGGGCGCGACGGCCTTGGCTACCGCCGGTGGGTGCTCTCGCGCGCGACGATGGTGAAGCCGAGGTCGAAGCGCCTCGGCTCGACCGGCCGCCCGGCCAGCCGTTCGAGGAGGATTGCCCCCGCCTTGCGGCCGATCTCGGTCGCCGGCACGTGCACGGTCGTGAGGCTCGGCGAGACCACGCGCCCGATCTCGAGGTCGTGGAAGCCGGCGATGCCCATTTGCTGCGGCACCTCGATTCCGAGTTCGCGGCTCGCGAGCAGCGCACCCACCGCGAACACGTCGCTGGTGAAGAATAGGGCATCGACATCCGGCTGCTCGGTGTGGACGGCGCGCACGACCCGCGCGCCGGTTTCCGGGCGGATGGCGGCTTCGTCGTGCACCACATGGACGGGAAGGGGCTCGAGGCCGGCGCGCTGCATGGCCTGCCGATAGCCCTCGGCGCGATGCCGCGCGCGCTCGTTGTTCTTGCTCGGGCCGTTCACGAAAACGATCCGCCGGTAGCCGGCGCGGACCAGTTCCGAGGTCATCGCTTCGGCCGCCGCCCGGTTCGAATAACCCACGACCATGTCGATCGGGTCGTCGCCGGTTTCCCAGGTCTCGACCACCGGGATACCGAAGGCGCGCAGCAGGTCGCGCGAATTTTTGGTGTGCGTGAGGCCGGTCAGCACCAGGGCATCCGGCCGGCGTTCGAGGATCGAGCGAATCTGGCTTTCCTCGACGTCCGTCATGTAGGCGCTCGAGGACACGATGAGCCCGAGCCCCGCCTCGGCGATGGCATCGGAGACGCCCTCGAGCGTATCGGCGAACAGCGAGTGGCGGAGCGTCGGGACAATTGCCGCGACCAGCCCGCTCGCCCCGGACGTAAGGCCGCCGGCGAGGCGGTTGGGCACGTAGCCGAGGGCGGCAATCGCCTCCGTCACCCGCTCGCGGGTCTGCGGGTTGACCTTCTCCGGGTGGCGCAGGACCCGCGACACCGTCATCTTGGTTACACCCGCCCGACGGGCAACCTCGGCCATGGTTGCGCCGAAGCCCAGTTTGCCGGGGCTGCTCGTCTCGCTCACTGAGATGCCCTCTCCACGATCGCGGCCCAACCATTGCGCAGCCGCGCGGCGAAATCTACGATACCGGTAACATAGAAGGAGGACGGGGTGCATTTCTTTGCCGAGCAGATGCCCGCGGACGCGTTGCGCCGGCGGGTCGGACACATGTCGCAACTGGCCGGGGTGAGGCTGCTCGCCTCGGACGACGGGCCCTCCCGCGGCGTCCGCCTGCTCGAGTTCCGCACCGGCACCGGCTTCGGTTTCGAGGTTGCGGTGGACCGCGGGTTTGACGTCGGGCGGTGCGACTACCGTGGCGCGTCGCTGGCATGGGTGCCGCCGACCCAGCTTCCGGGCCCCTGGTTCTTCGAGGACCAGGCCGGCTTCGGCTGGCTCCGCGCCGGACTCGGGGGCCTCAACAACACCTGCGGCCTGGTGCACATCGGCAATCCGGAGGAGGCGGACGTCTCCCACTACAACTTTCCCGCCCGGGCGCGGGAGCGCTACGGCGTGCACGACCGGGCAGCGCTGATCCCGGCCGAATTGCTGAGCTTCGGCGGCCGCTGGGAAGGGGAGCGCTATGTTCTCGAGGCGACCGGCCGCGTCACGCAGGCCCAGGCCTATGGCGAAACGCTGGTGCTCACGCGCACGTACCGCGCCGAAATGGGCGGGAGCTGGTTCGAGATGGAAGATATCGTCGAGAACCAGGGATTTTTGCCGACCGAGCACATGCTGCTCTACCACATGAACATCGGTTTCCCGTTTGTCGACGAGGGCGCCGAATTCATTGCGCCGGTGGCGGGACCGCCCCGGCTGCTGTTCGGCACCGCCGACCTTGCCGATCGCGCCTCCTGGTCCCGCTTCATCGCTCCGCAACAGAATTGGGTGCAGCAGACCTTCGAGCACGAAATGGTGCCCGATGAGAACGGCGAGGTGGAGGTCGCGATCTTCAACCCGCGCCTCTTCGGCGGCACGGGCCTCTCGGTGCGCTATAGCCACGCCACCCTGCCGCGGTACATCGAATGGCGCATGATGGGCGAGGGCCAGTACGCGGTCGGAATCGAGCCCTGCAGCAATGGTTTTGGGCGGGAAGCCGTCCGGGCGGCAGGCGAGCTGATCGTGCTGCGGCCGGGGGAGAAGCGCCGCTACCGGTCGGTTGTCTCGGTGATCGACGCCGCACGGGCAGGGACCCTACGGGAGGCGGCGACACGCGCCTGGCGCTAGCCGACCCGGTTAGAGGACGTAGACCGGGTTGCTGAGCGCGCGGCGAATGGGTTCGGTCTCGACGTGGGCATCGGTCAGCCCCTC
>DASZTU010000363.1:0-2871 GCA_035547975.1 Devosiaceae bacterium
TCGCTTTCGATCGCCGATCAGGAATTTCTGGTGCTCCTCGGCCCCTCGGGCTGCGGCAAGACCACGACGATGCGCATGATTGCCGGTCTCGAAGACCCGACGGCCGGGACGATTGCCATCGACGGCCGGCAGGTGAACGACATCCCCGCCCGGGACCGCGATCTCGCCATGGTGTTCCAGAACTATGGCCTCTATCCGCACATGACGGTCGCCCAGAACATCGGCTACCCGCTGAAGGTCCGGGGCGTTCCCAAGCCGGAGCGCGAAGAGCGCGTTCGCGCCGCGGCCGAAAGGGTGGAACTGGCGGGGCTGCTGGAACGTCGCCCCGCGGCCCTCTCGGGCGGCCAGCGGCAGCGCGTGGCGCTGGCTCGGGCCATCGTCCGCACGCCGCGCCTGTTTCTCATGGACGAGCCGCTGTCCAACCTCGATGCGCAGCTGCGCACCCTCATGCGGGCCCAGCTCAAGCATCTGCAGCGCGAGCTCGCGACGACGACGATCTATGTGACGCACGACCAGGTCGAGGCGATGACGCTGGCCGACCGCATCGTCATCATGAACAAGGGCCGGATCGAGCAGCAGGGAACGCCCGAGGAGATCTACGCGCGTCCGCAGAGCACGTTCGTTGCCGCCTTCATTGGGTCGCCGCCGATGAACCTCATGGCGGGGCAGGTGGAGGGGGGAACCTTCATCCACGCGGCCGGCCGGGTGGACGGTGTACCGGCGAGCGCCGAGCGGCGCATCCTCATCGGCCAGCGTCCCGAGGATTTGCGCCTTGTCGCGCCCGACGAGGCCGACCTCCGCGGCACGGTCTTCACCTACGAGTTGCTGGGCGACTCGGGGCTCGTGTCCGTCAGGGCGGGCGGTGACCTGATCAATGTGAAGGTCGAGGCGGGCAGGCGCTTCCGCATGGGCGATAGTGTCGGCCTGGCCCTCGATCGCTCAAAACTCCACCTTTTCGACGCCGGCAGCGGGCTGCGCATCGAGGGGAGGCTCCAATGATCGCGCACCGTTTTTCGACCGGCGGCCCGACGGTGCTGCCGATGGACCGCGCCCGTGTCTTCTTCGACGGCGTTTTCAGCGAGCCGCGCCTGCAGCACCCGGAGTGCGTGGCGGTGGGCCCCGACGGCTGGATCTGGTGCGGCAGCGAGAACGGCCAGATCATGCGCATTGCCCCCGATGGCTCGCATATCGAGGAAGTGGCGCAAATCGGGGGCTTCACCCTCGGTCTGGCCTTCGACGGCGACCGGGCGCTCTTCGCCTGCGAGCAGAAGAGCGCCAGCGTCTTTCGCCTCGACCTCCACGACCGGAGCGTGCGCCGGTTCACCGCGCCTGGCATTCGCATTCCGAACTACCCGGTGGTCGACAGCCGCCGCAACCGGCTGCTGGTCTCCGACAGCCATGGCTTCGGCCAGCCCGGGCCGGGCGTCTGGGCCTATGACCTCGAGAGCGGCGCGGGCGGGCTCTGGTACGATTCCCCCCTCGACTTCGCCAATGGCATGGCGCTTTCCGCGACCGGGGACGCCTTGTTCGTCTGCGAAACGTTCAGCCGCCGCATCACGAAAATTCCGATCGGGCCGGATGGGCGCGCCGGCGCCGCCGCCGTCTTCGCCGACGATCTCCCGGGGCTCCCCGACGGAATGGCAATCGACGACCGGGGGCAGGTGTTCGTGGGCTGCTACGAGCCTTCCCGCATCCTGCGCATCAGCGCCGATGGCGGGAGTGCAGAGATCTACGTCGAGGATCCGACGGCGCACTTGTTTGCCCACCCGACGAACCTCGCCTTCGACGGAGCCGCCCTCTACGCCGCCAATCTGGGCCGCTGGCACATCACGCGCGTCGAGACCGACACCCACGGGCGGCGGCTCGCCGAGACGGTCGCGGAGCAGCGCCGATGAGCGCGCGCCATCTCGGCCTCACCTGGGACCATCCCCGTGGTTACGAAGCGCTCTTTGCCGCCGCGCGGGAGATCGCCCCGCCGGGCCTGCTGAGATGGGAGAAGCAGCCGCTCGAGGGGTTCGAATCCCACCCCATCGGCGAGCTTGCGGCGCGCTATGACCTGCTGGTCCTCGACCATCCGCACGTGGGAGAAGCGGCCGCGCTCGACTGCCTCTTGCCCCTCGACGCGGTTTTTGGCCCCGAGGAAATGGCGGCGTGGTCGCGGCAGACGATCGGCAACGCCATGCGCAGCTATCTCTGGCAGGGCAGGCAACTCGCCCTCCCGCTTGATGTCGCCACGCAGGTCTCCGCCGCGGGAGCCGATTTTCGCGGCGACCCGCCGGACGACTGGGACGCCGTGCTGCGGTTGAGCGAGTCGGTCCCGGTTGTGCTCACGGTCGCCGGCCCTCACGCGCTGATGTCCTTCTTTTCCCTCGTCCTCTCGTTCGGGGCCGAGCCCGGCGTCGATGACTTCGTGGCTGATCGGAAGGTCGCCGAGGAAGCGCTCTCCATCCTGAGACGCCTTTATGCGCGGACGCCGGCGTTCACGCGCTCGCTCAACCCTATCGGCATGCTCGAGGTGATGGCGGCGGGGTCGGCGGTCGCCTATGTGCCCCTGATCTACGGCTATGTGAATTACGCGAGCGGCGCGCCTGGGCGCCAACCCGTGCGCTTCTGTGAAGCGCCGCGCGGGCCCTCGGGTCGGCGGGGCAGCGTGCTCGGCGGCACGGGGATCGCCCTGACCCGGCGGGCGCAGCCGGATGCTCCGCTCCTCGATCACCTGCGCTGGCTGATGAGCCCCGAGGCGCAGACGCGTTTCATCCCCGGCCATGCCGGCCAGCCCTCGGCGCGCGAGGCCTGGCGAAACGCCGAGGTCAACGCCGCGGCGGGGCGGTTCTATCTGGGGACGATCGAAACCAACGAGGCAGCCTGGGT
>DASZTU010000364.1:0-9834 GCA_035547975.1 Devosiaceae bacterium
ATCGCGGGATCTCCGGGCTCATTTCGCCTCCGCCCCTTCCGGGGGACCGGCATTGGCCATGATCACGTCGGCGGCGTCGTGGCGCATCGGGATGCCGTGCGCTTCCATATACGCCTTGGCCTGCGGCAGGGTGAAAATCCCGAAATGGAAGATCGAGGCCGCGAGCACGGCGCTCGCATGTCCCTGTGTTACCCCGTTTACCAGGTCGTCTAGACTACCGACACCGCCCGAGGCGACGACCGGCACGTGGACGGCGTCGGCGATGGTTCGGGTGAGCTCGAGGTCGAAGCCCGACCGAGTGCCGTCGCGGTCCATCGAGGTGACCAGCAGTTCGCCCGCCCCCCTTTCGACCGAGCGGACCGCGAACTCGACGGCGTCGATGCCGGTAGCCGTCCGGCCGCCATGGGTAAAAATCTCCCAGGCCGACACGTTGGCGCCGCCGGGCGCCCGCGTCTGGCGGCGCCGGGCATCGACCGACACCACGATGCACTGGTCGCCGAACTTGTCGGCGGCGCGCGCCACGAAATCGGGATCGGTGACCGCCGCGGTATTGATCGAGACCTTGTCGGCGCCGGAGAGGAGGAGCTTGCGGATGTCCTCGATGGTGCGCACGCCGCCGCCCACGGTCACGGGCATGAAGCACTGCTCGGCGGTGCGCGCGACGACGTCGAAAAGGGTCGAGCGATTCTCGTGGCTCGCCGTGATGTCGAGGAAGCAGAGTTCATCGGCACCGGCCGCGTCGTAGGCCCGGGCGGCCTCGACCGGATCGCCGGCATCGACGAGATCGACGAACTGCACGCCTTTGACCACGCGCCCGTCCTTGACGTCGAGGCACGGGATGAGGCGGGTCTTGAGGGTCACTGGCGCAGCCTCCTTGGCTTGCTCAACCGCGCGTAGATGGCAAAGCCGAGCGAGAAAATCCAGAAGAACAGCAGGAAGAGGGCGACGAGGATCACCTCGCCCGGCAGCCAGCCCTGAAGCGGGGCATAGATCAGCAAGGCGATCGGCACGAGCGCCAAGGCGTACCACCAGAGTTTTACCCGCTGGAGCGTGGCCGGCGGCGGCCTCGGGGAACGGGGCATCAGGCTTGCCGCCCCGTCCGCCGGCGGATGAAGAAGTGGACGATCATGGCAATCAGCAGCACGGCTTCACCGGCGAGCCCAAGGGGCGCGGTCAAGAGGATAAACCAGCCCGAAACGCCGAGCGTATAGAAGAGCTCGCCATAATCGCCGCCATTGATAAGGCAGGGATGGACGTTGCCCTCATCAACCTGGCAGCCCTGCGCCGCGGCAAATTGCGAGGACATCACCGCGATCGCCACGGGCGCTACGGCCAGCGCGCCGATCAGGACGAAGCCGAGCAGGTAGCGAATCCAGGGAAACCGGCGGGGCGGCGCGGGCGGGAACGCCGCGGCACTCACGCCGCGACGCCCTTCAGCAGGGCGAGTGCTTCACGTGAATCAATCCGCCCGTCATAGAGCGCACGGCCGGAGATCGCCCCCTCGAGAACCTGCGCATCGGGCTCGGTCATGCGGCGGATGTCGTCCATCGAGGCAAGGCCACCCGAGGCGATGACCGGGATGCCGACGGCCCGGGCCAGTTGCAGGGTTGCGTCCCAGTTGATGCCGGTGAGCACGCCGTCGCGGTCGATGTCGGTGTAGATGATGGCGGCAACGCCCGCGCCCTCGAAGCGGCGCGCCAGCTCGACCGCATCGAGCTCGGAGGTTTCCGCCCAGCCTTCGACCGCGACCTTGCCGCCTCGCGCGTCGATGCCGACCGCGACCCGGCCGGGAAAACGCCGCGCCGCCTCTTTCACCAGCGCCGGATCGCGCACCGCGATCGTGCCCAGAATGACGCGCGCCAGCCCCTTGCCCAGCCAGCTCTCGACATGCGCGAGCGTGCGAATGCCCCCGCCCAGTTGCACGGGCATGCGTACCGCGTTGAGGATGGCCTCGACCGCCGCGCCATTGACGCTCTCGCCGGCAAAGGCGCCGTTGAGGTCGACGACGTGCAGATACTCGAACCCCTGCTCTTCGAACGCCCGGGCCTGGGCGGCGGGCGAATCGTTGAAGACGGTCGCCTGCCCCATGTCGCCGAGCTTGAGCCGGACGCACTGGCCATCCTTAAGGTCGATGGCGGGGAAAAGAATCATGGCGCGACCCCCCTGCCCGTGGTGTTCACGCTCAAGGCCGCCAGCGCAGAAAATTGCGAATCAGGCCGAGGCCGAGCGTCTGGCTCTTTTCCGGGTGGAACTGCGTGCCGAACATGTTGTCGCGCCCGACCATGGCCGTGACCGCGCCGCCGTAATCGGCAGTTGCGACGCGCTCGTCGTCGTTGGCGGCGGCCAGGTGGTAGGAGTGGACGAAATAGGCGTGGAGGCCGCCCTCCCCGTCCACCAGCCCCTCGAGCAGGGGGTGGGAGCGGCGGAAGGTCAGCGTGTTCCAGCCCATGTGCGGCACCTTCAGCGCCGCATCAGCCGGCTCGAGCAACTTCACGTCGCCGGCGATCCAGCCAAATCCCTCGTGCACGCCCTTTTCGAGGCCGCGGCTCGCCATCAGCTGCATGCCGACGCAGATGCCGAGGAACGGCACGGCGTCCCGGACCACGCGCTCCTCGAGCGCCTCGCGCATGCCCTGCACGGCCAGGAGCCCGGCGCGGCAATCGGCGAAGGCGCCCACACCCGGCAACACCACGCGGTCGGCGCGGCGGACAAGTTCGGCGTCGGCCGTGACGACGATCTCGGGCGACGGGTCGACCGAGGCCGCCTCGCGCGCGAACGCCTTGGCCGCGGAGCGCAAATTGCCGGAGCCATAGTCGATGATGGCGACGGTTTCGGTCATCCCACCCTCCGTGCGTTGAGGCCCTCGAGCATGGCGAGGTCGGCGTCCCGCGCCACCACTTCCCCTCGATAGCGCCAGCCGCGGCGGCGGAGCGCGGCGCGGCGCAGGGCGGGCGCCTCAAAGCCGATCCAGGCCGCAACCACCACGTAGGCCCAGAAGGCCGCCTCGCCGCCAATCGTCGGCGCCGCCGCCCCGAGCAGCAGCACCAGGAGCGCCCAGACGACGAATTCGAGCCAGAGCCCGTGCGCCAGCGCCCAGATCGGCGGCAGGATCGCCGCGAACCAGGAAAACCGCTCCGGCACCACCGCGGGCGCCGGCTTGGCATCACGCTCGAACAGGGCGTAAACTGTCATGGTCACGTTCTCTTCGGCGGCCGAGCCCCGGGATCGGGGCAGGCGCGGCCGGAAGGCCTTCGAGCGCCATAGAACAATTCTCCCCTCGAGGGAAGCGGCGCCCGCCTTTCGCTCATCGCCCGAGACCGTGCGCCTCGAGGAGGAGGAAGGCATGAGCTATCAACCCGCACCGGGCGGCGAGGCCGACGGCATGGACCCCGGCCACGACCAGCCCCGGTTCATCGGCAACCTCGCCATGGGACTTGGCGTCGTCGCGGTGCTGTTCGCGCTGCTGACGCTGATCGCCGCCCTGATGCACCCGACGGTGATGTAGGCCCGAGGGCGAGAGACGCCCGCTCCCGGCGGTGGTGTTCTCCCCCGTGGATTTGCGCCTCGCCCGGCTTGGTACGCGGCCTCATGGTTCGACAGGCTCACCATGAGGTTGGGTGCGGGGCCTTCGGCAAGAGGGCCGTCGCCGCACCGAGGCCTAAAGCGTGCCCTTGGTCGACGGGATGGAATCCTTCTGGCGCGGGTCGATCTCGACGGCCTCGCGCAGGGCGCGGGCCACCGCCTTGAAGGCGCTTTCGGCCACGTGGTGGTTGTTGTCGCCGTAAAAGGTTTCGACGTGCAGCGTGATGCCGGCGTTCATGGCGAACGCCTGGAAAAACTCGCGGAAGAGCTCGGTATCCATTTCGCCGATCTTGTCGGCCGTAAACGCCACTTTCCAGACGAGGAAGGGCCGCCCCGACACGTCGAGGGCGGCGCGGGTCAGCGTGCCGTCCATCGGCAGGTCGGCCGAGGCGTAGCGGCGGATGCCGCGTTTGTCGCCCAGCGCTTCTTTCACCGCCTGGCCCAGCGCGATGCCGACATCCTCGGCGGTGTGATGGAAATCGATGTGGAGGTCGCCCTTGGCGCGCACCGTCATGTCGATCAGCGAGTGCCGCGACAATTGGTCCAGCATGTGATCAAGGAAGCCGACGCCCGTCGCGATCTCATGCCGGCCGGTGCCATCGAGGTCGAGCTCGACGGCGATGTCGGTCTCGTTGGTCTTGCGGGCGATTTTGGCGCGACGCATCTTTATCCCTTCAGATCAACCCGCAAGGCGGCGTCAGCCGCCTGCTTCGACGGGTGGTAGTACGAACGGATTCCCCGCTCTGGCGCGATTCACCCGGCAACAAGCAACCGCGGTTCCGCCGCCTTCATCGTCAAATGCCGATGATTGATTTTCGGCACCATCACCCTAAATACGGGTAAATCCTTTTGGAGTGTTGAATGTCGAAGGACAACGAATTTCCGGGCTGGCACGGCACAACGATCGTGGCGGTCCGGAGGGGCAACAAGGTGGTGATCGCCGGCGACGGCCAGGTTTCGGTCGGCAACACGGTGATGAAGCACAATGCCCGCAAAGTGCGGCGTCTCGCGGGCGGCAAGGTGATCGGCGGTTTCGCCGGCGCCACGGCCGACGCCTTTACCCTGTTCGAACGGCTCGAATCCAAGCTCGAGCAGTATCCCGACCAGCTGATGCGGGCGTCGATCGAGCTGGCCAAGGACTGGCGGACGGATCGCTACCTCCGGCGGCTCGAGGCGCTGATGATCGTCGCCGACAAGGACGTGACGCTGGTGCTCACCGGCACGGGCGACGTGCTCACGCCCGACCACGACGTCATCGCCATCGGATCGGGCGGCAACTATGCGCAATCGGCGGCGTTGGCGCTCATCGAGAACACCGACCTCGATGCCGAGACGATCGCGCGCAAGGCTATGAAGATCGCCGCGGAAATCTGCATTTACACCAACGAGAACGTGACCCTCGAAACGATCGAAAGCTGAGCCTCTCGATTCGTCCGCTCCCGCCGCTGGCTTCCCGAAGCAGCGGCATGACGCGTCACCGGGACGGGCCGATGAGCCGTCCCAGAAAGTAAGATGATGACCGACAACAACAACAACCTTTCCCCGCGCGAGATCGTCTCCGAGCTCGACCGCTTCATCGTGGGCCAGGCCGACGCCAAGCGCGCCGTCGCCGTGGCGCTGCGCAACCGCTGGCGCCGCCAGCAGCTCCCCGAGGAGCTGCGCCGTGAAGTGACGCCCAAGAACATCCTGATGATCGGCCCGACGGGCGTCGGCAAGACCGAGATCTCGCGCCGCCTCGCCCGGCTCGCCAACGCGCCCTTCCTCAAGGTCGAGGCGACGAAATTCACCGAGGTCGGCTATGTCGGCCGCGACGTCGAACAGATCGTGCGCGACCTCGTCGAGGTAGGGATCGGCCTCCTCAAGGACCGGCAGCGGGTCGAGGTCGAGCAGAAGGCCAGGGACAATGCCGAGGAGCGGGTGCTCGACGCGCTCGTCGGCGCCTCGGCCTCCCCATCGACGCGCGAAAGCTTCCGGCAGAAGCTCCACAATCACGAGCTCGACGACCGCGAGATCGAGATCGAGGTGAACCCCGCGGCCGGCTCGGGGCAGCCGCTGTTCGACATTCCCGGCATGCCCGGCGGCAATATGGGCGTCATCAATCTCTCCGAGATGCTCGGCAAGGCGATGGGCGGCCGCGGCGTCAAGCGCCGGGTGAAGGTCGCCGAGAGCTTCGAACTGCTGCTCGCCGACGAGACCGAAAAGCTCCTCGACCAGGACGCGCTGCGGACCCAGGCGCTCGAGCTCGTCGAGAATCACGGCATCGTCTTCCTCGACGAGATCGACAAGATCACCAATTCGGGGATGCGCGGCGGCGCCGACGTCTCCCGCGAGGGCGTGCAGCGCGACCTCCTGCCGCTGATCGAGGGCACGACCGTCGCGACCAAGTACGGGCCGGTCAAGACCGACCACATCCTTTTCATCGCCTCGGGTGCCTTCGCCATTTCGAAGCCCTCGGACCTGTTGCCCGAGCTGCAGGGGCGCCTTCCCATCCGGGTCGAGCTCAAGGCGCTGAGCCGCGACGACATGATCCGGATCCTCCGTGACACCGAGGTCTCGGTGATCAAGCAGTACACCGCGCTGATCGGCACCGAAGGCGTCAAGCTCGACTTCACCCCGGACGGAATCGAGGCGATCGCGGACGCCGCGGTCAAGGTCAACGAGACGGTCGAGAACATCGGCGCGCGGCGCCTCTCGACGGTGATGGAACGGCTGGTCGAGGAGCTCTCGTTCGAGGCGCCCGACAAGCAGGGCCAGACGATCACCATCGACAGGGCCTATGTGCAGGAGAAGGTCGGCAAACTGGCCGGGGACACGGACCTTTCGAAGTTCGTGCTCTAGGGGCAGCCGCTCGATCTGTTCGAGGGCGTCGGCGTCGGCCGGCGCCCTTCCTTTTTTGAGGATGCGCGGCCCGGAGCGTTTCACGTGAATCGCTCGGGGTACCGGCGGCAGCGGGCGCGGCCCGCGCGGAAATTCGCGCCAGACTATCCGCGCCCTGCCCGGCGCATCATCTCGTTGCGCAGGAAAACCAAGTCCTCGGGCTTGAGGCGGGCGATGTCCCGGGCAAGCCGATTGGCGAATTCGGTCGCCTCGGGCGAGAGGCCGGCGGTATCGATTACAACCCGCGGGTCGGAAAGCTCGGCCAGCCGCTGCAGCTCCTCGGCCTCGTCCCAGATGACGTTGAAGTAGGTGATGATGCGCTGCAGCAGCACCCAGGTGGGCGTTCCCCGCCGACCGTGCTCGAGGGCGGAAAGGTAGGCGCTCGAAACATTGAGGGCCTTGGCCATGTCCTTGAGCCTCACGCCCCTCGACTCGCGCAGTTGGCGCAGCCTTGCGCCGAGCGGGGTCATCGCGCGCCCCGCCGCAGGCGAACATAGAAGGCGCCTTCGCCGCCATGGCCCTGGGCAGCGATATCGAAGCCGGCGACATAGGGCGCGAGGGCGGGCTCGGCGAGCCACATCGGCAGCATGGCGCGAAGCACGCCCCGGTCGAGGATGGCGTAGTCCTCGGTCTTCCTGAGGCCCTTGCCGGTGATAACGAGGAGCGTGCGGTCGCCGCGCCCTGACCGGGCGAGGATGAAGCGCTCGAGGGCGGCTCGGGCCTCGGCCTGCCGCATGCCGTGGAGGTCGATGGTCGCGTCGATTTCGATCTGGCCGCGGCGGACCCGCCGCCTGAGGCGCGGTTCGAGGGAATGTCCCGGCTCCCCCGTGCGCTTCTGCGGCGGCGCCTGGTAGGGCGGAAGCGCCGGCCCGCGCCAGCTGCCGGAGCGGTCGAAGACCTGCGGCGTACGCGGCGCCCCGCCGGGGTCCGGAAGCGGCAACGGACGTTCTTCTGTGAAATTACCGACGAGCGGGCGAAGCGGCGTCACGGTGCGCTTGACCTCGGTCCAGAGGTGCCAGTCGGTGAGCCGTCCCCGCCCTTTGCCGGTTCCTGTCGACATCGCGCCCCCGGAGCGGGGCTATTCGAGCTGGTTGGTCGCGACCAGCTTCCAGTTGGGATCCCGCGACTTGGGGTTGCGGGCAAAGGTCCACTCGTCGGCGATGGCCTTGATCTGGTCGGGGGTACCCTCGACGACGGCACCGTCCCGGGCGTGCGTCACCGAGACCACTTCGGCATGGAATTGCACCGCGATCAGCGCGTTGCGCTTGTCGAGCCCGGCATGGGAAATCTCGACCTTGGGCAGACCGACGAAGGTGAAGTCGACCTTCTCGCCGCGCCCCTCGCGTTCGGCGATGGCCCGCTCGAAGCCGTCATAGACGTCCTTCTCGAGCAGGTTGCGCAACGTCTTGCGGTCACCCGTGGCGAAGGCGGTGAGGATCATCTCATAGGCCTGCTTGGCCCCTTCGAGGAAGGCCTTGGGGCTGAAGTTCGGGTCGGCGCCGGCGATGAGGTTGAAACCTTCGGCGATGGCCTTGTCGCCGTGGGCGTACTGGTCGATCTCGACCTCGAGCTTGCGCAGGCGAACATCGTCACTCACCGGCCGCGCGTCGGCGGGACGCGGGCGGAGCGTCAAGACGTCCGCCGTTTTGCTTTCAGGGGCCGCCTCCGGCCGCGCCGGATCGATCGGGGGCCGCTCGTGCCCGACCCGGGTCCCGAGCACCTGCCGCAGCCGGAACAAGACGACGATCGCGACGCCGATGACGATGAGGGTCGGTATGTCGAAGAACTCGTCCATGTCACTCACTCGGTTGGGGCCGGGGCGGGGTCGCGAAACCCCGAAACGATGCCTTATATAGGGAAAGGCTCACCCCGAAACCAGTTCAGCGGGGGGCGAGCCCTTATGCATGGTGAGCAGGGCGAAAACACGACATGGTGGGACGGCTGATCTTACTGGCTCTGCTCTTGATCCCGGTGATCGAGATTGCCCTCTTCGTCGAGATCGGGCGGGCCGTCGGGCTCGTGCCGACGCTCGGGGGGATCATCGTCATCGCCATCATCGGCACGCTGGTGATCCGCCACCAGGGCCTAGCGCTCCTGGCGGAGATCCGTACCAGCATCAACCGCTCGCAATTGCCCGCCCGCGCCCTCGCGGACGCGATGCTCGTGACGATAGCGGGCGTCCTCATGGTCGTGCCGGGCTATTTCACCGATTGCCTCGGCTTGCTGCTGCTTATCCCCCCGCTTCGCGCCGCGCTCTACTGGTTCCTGGCGCGGCGGCTCGGCCTCACGCCGACGACCGGGGGTGGCGCGCCGCCGACCGGCCCCCGCGTGATCGAGCTCGAGGTCGACGAGTTCCGCCCGCGCTGAGATGGGCCGCGCGAAAGGCGGGCCCGGCCGCTCGCGGCTTGTTCACCCCGGTCAAAAGTGCTAGCGGAGCCCAGCTTTTAAAGCGGGGACGATAAATGGCCGACCAACCGGGCACCCAGGACGCCCAGCCCTCGATGAACATGCTCGGGCAGTACATCCGGGATCTTTCGTTCGAGAGCCCGGGGGCGCCCGGCTCGATCATGCTTGCCTCGGGCAATCCGACGTTCGGCATCAACATGGATGTCGAAGTCAAGAAGCAGGCCGATGACGTCTACGCCGTCGAGCTCAAGCTCGCGGCCAAGGCCGACCGGAACGAATCGGTGCTGTTTGCGGTCGAACTCGTCTATGGCGGTGTCTTCCGCATTCGCAACGTGCCCGAGGCGCAGCTCCAGCCGCTGCTGATGATCGAGTGCCCGCGGCTGATCTTCCCCTTCGCCCGGCAGGTGCTCGCGAGCGTCACACAGCAGGGCGGCTTCCCGCCGGTGATGATGGAGCCGGTCGATTTCGGCCAGTTCTATGTGCAGAAGATGCAGGCGCTGGCGGCGGCCCAGCAGCAGACGGCCCCGAAAATCAACTGAGGACGGCGGCTATTCGGCCGCCTGCTCCATCGCCTCGTAGTAGTGCCAGAGCGGCTCGGGGCCGAGCGTCTTGAGCAATGCCGAATGGGCCTCGAGCACGGTGGCATCGAGCCGCGTCCCGAGCGGCACCGGGCGCTGGCGCGCCGGCTGGCGCACGAAGATGGCTTCGCTGACCTGCACCTCTTCCTCCGGCGTGAGCGCGAGCCCCACCTGCCGGCCGCCGATCAGCTCGAGATAGACCTCGGCCAGGATCTGGCTGTCGAGGAGGGCGCCGTGCAGCGTGCGCCCTGAATTGTCGATGCCGTAGTGCTTGCAGAGCGCGTCGAGACTGACGCGGGCGCCCGGATGCCGCTGGCGGGCGAGCTCGACGGTATCGATCACCGCATTGGCCAGGGTCCGCCGCCCGACCCGCTGGTGCTCGGCGTTGAGG
>DASZTU010000365.1:0-9428 GCA_035547975.1 Devosiaceae bacterium
ACCACCATGGCGCTGATGGGCGAGCGCGACATCCGCAACATCGGCGCCCACAACATCTATTCCAACGATCTGGAGCGGCGGCAGGGGTACTAGTGGCCGCCCTCCCCGCAAAGGAGGGTTTGATGAGCCTCAACTCCGCATTGACGATCGGCGATCTCAAGACCCGCGCCAGAGCGCGGGTGCCACGCATGTTCTTCGACTACTCCGAATCCGGTTCATGGACGGAATCGACGTTCCGCGCCAATGAGAGCGATTTTTCGCAAATCCTCTTCCGGCAGCGCGTCGCCGTCGACCTGCGCGACCGGAAGCTCGGCACGACGATCCTCGGGCAGGACATGCGCATGCCCGTCATGGGCGCCCCGGCGGCGATCTGCGGGCTGCAGATCGCGAACGGCGAAATCCACGCGGCCCATGCCTGCGAGAAGTTCGGCATTCCGTTCAGTCTCTCGACGATGAGCATCTGCTCGATCGAGCAGGTCGCCGAGGCGGCAACGAAGCCCTTCTGGTTCCAGCTCTATACGCTGCGCGACAAGCCGTTCATGGAGCGGCTGGTGGATCGCGCCAAGGCGGCGAAGTGCGCGGCGCTGATCCTCACGATGGACCTCCAGATCCTCGGGCAACGCCATGCCGACATCCGCAACGGGCTCAGCGCGCCGCCCAAGTTCAACATGAATTCGCTCATGCAGATCGCCACGCGCCCGGCCTGGGCGGTTGGCATGCTGGGCGCCAAGAGCCGCACCTTCGCCAATGTCGTCGGCCATGCCCAGGACGTCTCGGACCTGAGCTCGCTTTCGACCTGGATCGCGGAACAGTTCGACCTGGGGCTCACCTGGAAGGAAGTGAGCTGGGTGCGCGACCGGTTCGACGGGCCGGTGATCGTCAAGGGAATCCTCGACGCCGAGGATGCCCTGGCGGCGGTCGCGCACGGCGCCGACGCGATCGTCGTCTCCAACCACGGCGGGCGGCAGCTCGACGGCGCGCCGTCCTCGATCCGCGTGCTGCCCGAAATACTCGATGCGGTGGGGCACAAGACCGAAGTGCTGATGGATGGCGGCATCCGCTCGGGACAGGACGTGCTCAAGGCGCTGGCGCTCGGCGCCAAGGGCACCTTCATCGGCCGGCCGATCCTTTACGGGCTGGGCGCCGGCGGCGAGGCGGGCGTGACGCGGGCGCTCGAAATCATCGAGAAGGAGATGGACACGACGCTGGCGCTGCTCGGCGAGCGGGACGTGCGCAATGTCGGGCCGCATAACCTCTATTCCAACGCCCTGGTCAGGCGGCAGGGTTCTTGAGGTTGCTTGCCGAAGCGCGAATGGTCTATTCGATAATACTGGTTTGATCGGCCTCGAGGCCGCTCGATCGGGGTTTCTAGACTACCTTTCGGCCGGATGAACTCTCCGTTACCGAGGTTTAATTTGCGTCGCAACGGGCCGATCCCCACCTCTTCCCGCACTGTAGCAAGCGAAGCAGGTGCAGAATGTCCGAACCCGTTGCGGCCGCCGGGGAACCCGTTGCCACCCTCAGGTCCTACGACCCGGGCACGATCGCCTTCCACTGGGTGACGGCAGTGCTGGTGCTGGTGCTCTTCGCCAGCATGCGCATTCGACCGCTCCTGCCGCGGGACTGGCACCTCGGCCGCCCGCTCGAAAGCTTCCACGTCTCGATCGGCATTCTCTTCGCCGCCGTACTCGTGCTGCGGCTCGTCTGGCGGCTGGTGCGCGGCCGCCGATTGCCGGCCGGCGCGGGCGTCGCGGAATGGGCCGCGCGGAGCGTCCACTTCGCGCTCTACCTGCTGCTCGTGCTGCAGGTCGGTCTCGGCTTTGGTCTCAGGTGGTTCCAGGGCGAGGGGCTCTCGTTCTTCGGCCTCTTTTCGCTGCCCGACATCGTTGAGCGCAACCGCGGCCTCGCCCATTCGCTCGAGGGGCTGCACGATTGGGTGGCCTGGGCGCTGATCATCGTGGCGGGCGGCCACGCGCTCGCCGCGCTCGTCCACCACTATGTCGTTCGCGACAGGGTGCTGACGCGCATGCTGCCGGCCGCCGGGTAGAGCCTGTCGGCGAAGGCGGCTCAGGTTCGCCCGGTCGGATCCGGGCGCCAGGTGAGCTGCTGGAAGACGCCCCTGGCGACCGTCGTCATGTCGCTTTGCGGCAGGTCGCCGATCACCGTGCAGGTGATCTGGCTGTTGGCCCAGTAATAGGCCTCGAGCCCGTCCTCGGTGTAGGTCTTGTAGGCCGGCCCGGGCGGGTTGATGGCCGCGGTGATGTAAACCGTCAGGCGGTTGGACGTCTTGTTCTGGTACATCAGCTGGGCGGCCGGTCCGGTCCCGGTGTCCGGCAGGGGCGGCAGCAGGCGGCCGCCAACGAGCGTAAACCCTTCCGGCGCAAGGTCCGGGGTGTCGATCGGGCGGCCGAGGCGGTTCGAGAGCCACGTCACAAGGTGCGCCTTGTCGTCGGCCGCGACCTCGACGGCGTGCCGGCTTTCCTTGACATAGAGGGAGTGCGCGAGCAGCGCCCCGTCGATCAGGCGGTCGCTGCGGGGCTCTTCCTGCCAGGTGGCGGTGCGCAGGAACCAGCCGGCCCCGACGCTTACGGCGATGACGACGATGGCGGCCGCGGCGAGCCGGGTCCAGTCCCACTGGCGGGCGGCGTTGCGCGCCGCGATGCGGCGGGGATTGAGGCGGTCCGGGAGCGGCTCGCCCGCAACGGGGCCGAAAAGGGTGGTGAGCGCCGCGTTCTGGCGGCGCCACTGCGCGACCTCGGCCGCCTTTTCCGCATGGGTGGCGAGCCACGCTTCGACGCTCGCCCGCTGCGCCGGGGGCAGCTGGCCGTCCACATAGCCGTGGAGCATATCCTCCGTAATTTCGAATGGCCGGTTGGCCTGTCCGGTGGTCATTTCACCGTCCTCAGTCGTGGTTCTTCCGCGGTGCCGGTGAGCACGCGCAGCGCCGCGCGCGCCCGGCCCAGCCGCGACATCAGCGTGCCCGCGGGAATTTCAAGAATCTGCGCCGCCTCGAGGTAGCTCTGGCCCTCGACGACCACGAGCAGCAGCGCTTCACGCTGTTCCTCGGGCAGCTTGTCGAGCGCGCGCTGCACCTCGGCAAGCGCCAGATGCCCGTGCTGGGCGGCGGGCGTGGTGGGCTCGATCGCCATGGTCTCGAGCGGGGTGTGCTCGCCGCGCCGGCGCTGCCGGCGGATGTCGTTGCGGTAGAGGTTGAGCAGCATCCGGAACAGCCAGGCCTGCAGGGGCCCCGTCGGCCGCCAGAGCGCCCGCTTGCGGATGGCGCGCTCGAGGCAATCCTGGACGAGATCGTCGGCTCGGTCGGCGTCGCGCGTCAGCGCCCGGGCATAGCGCCTCAGGGCCGGCACGCACGCCTCGATCTCGTCCAGGAAATCGCTCAAGGGCGCCCGGTCCTATTTCTCGACCGCGGTGTGCCAGACATTGCCGACCATGTCGCCGGTCGTGTCGCCCGGCTTCTGGTCCTTCACCCAGCCATAGAGCGGCATGCCGTAATAGGCCCACATTTCCTTGCCGTCCGCCGACTTGACGAGCGTGAAGTCGCCGATCGGCTTGGCGCCGGACGTCGCATAGGCCGGCGGCCAGGCCGCGGCGCACTTGCCGGCGCAGGTCGAGGCCTGGCCCGCCGTGTCCTTGTCATAGGTGTAGAGAGTCATGCCCTTGGCGTCGGTGATGACGGTCTTGCCGTCGATCATCGTCGTCTTGAGATCACCGGGCACGTCGTCCGCAAAAACGGGGGCGGTCAGCAGGGCAAGGCCCACGGCCCCGAGCATCCACTTGGAAATCAACATGACATCCTCCTTGAAAACGCGGCGACCCTGCGTGGACGCCGTCACAGCCGACAACAGTCCCAAAACGCGTTTATTCCACGCTCTGCACAAAAAACCGCGTCATCGTAAACGGTTGGCAACTCGGCCAGGCCAAGATAACCACCCACCATGCCCCGGGCCGCACTCCCTCCCTCCGTTCGCCGTCTCGTCGACATGCACGGGCCAACCTTCCGGCGCCGCGCCCTGTTCCTCGTCGGCGGTGTCGTCGTCGGGCTGCTGGCCATCACCATGGCGCGTCTGGCGGACCTTTCCCAGATGCTTTTCGCAAGCGTTGCCGGGCGGTTCTGGCTGGCCCCGCTGCTGATCACGCCCTCAGGCTTCGCGCTGGCCGCCTGGCTGACGCGGCAATTCTTCGACGGCGCGCAGGGCAGCGGCATTCCGCAGGTCATCGCCGCCCGCGAGCTCGATGATCCGGCGTTGCGGCTGCGCCTCGTCTCGACTCGCCTGGGGTTGGCCAAGATCGGCCTGCTCGTGCTGGGGCTCGTGGCCGGCGCGTCTTCCGGCCGCGAGGGGCCGACCGTGCAGGTCGGCGCGGCGACGATGGCGCTCCTCGGCCGCATTGAACCCCATCGGCAACCGGGGCTGCTGCTCGCCGGCTCGGCCGGCGGGATTGCGGCGGCGTTCAACGCCCCCCTCGCCGGCATCATTTTCGGCATCGAGGAGATGAGCCGCTCCTTCGAACAGCGCTCGAGCGTCCTGGTGCTCGTGACGGTCATTGCGGCCGGCCTCACTTCGCAGGCGATCCTCGGCGACTACACCTATTTCGGCATTGCCTCGGGGACGTTGCGCCTCGGCTGGCAATGGCTCGCGGTGCCGATCGCCGGCATCGTCGGCGGGTTGATGGGCGGGCTGTTCAGCCGGATCCTGATTGCGTTCGCGCACGGCCTGCCGGGGCGGCTGGGCCGGGCCATCAGCGCCCGGCCGGTGATCTTCGCCGCGGTCTGTGGCCTCCTCGTCGCGTGCTGCGGGCTCGCGACCGGCAACAGCGTCGCCGGTACGGGCTATGTGCAGACGCGCGAGCTTCTGGCCGGGGAGGCCATGCCCTGGCTCTTCGGGCCGCTAAAACTCGTTGCGACCGCGCTTTCGTCGATCAGCGGCATCCCGGGCGGCATCTTTTCGCCCTCGCTCGCGGTCGGGGCGGGGCTCGCCTACGATCTCCACCCGCTCTTCAGCGAGGTGCCGATCGACGTCCTCGCCATCCTCTGCATGGCCGGGTACCTCGCCGGGGTCGTGCAGGCGCCGCTGACCTCGGCGGTGATCGTCTCCGAGATGACGGCGGATCACGCGCTCATCTTCCCGATCATGGTCGCGGCGCTCATTGCGACCGCCGTCTCGCGCCTCGTGAGCGGGGAGGGGGTTTACCACGCCCTCGCGAAGCGGCTGCTCGCGAGGCTCCAGCCTGCCGCGCCGGCGGGAGCGGCGACGGTGGCCGCCGGATAGCGGGCGCTAGCCGCCCGACGGGGCCGCCGCGAGCCAGGCCGCATTCATTGCGGGACGACGCCGGCTTCCCGGCGGTGCGGCGAACCCAGCAGGCCGCGGCGGACAGCTTCTCGCAATCTGCTTGTCTCGCGCGACGATTGGTCTGCACCATTCTGTTGCGGCGCCGAGGCAGGCCGGAGACGCGCGAAGGCCGCGTCGGCGCGTTGGCGGGCGACCGACTTGAAGGTCGGGAGAACTGATTTCATGATCTTTCCTTGGGGTTGGGTGCTTCTTCGAGCACGAGGCTCGGTCGCATTGGGGAGAGAAAACTGCCGCGCCTTCCGAGACGTCGGTTTGCAGAAACCTCGCGGCGGCTTCCGCCGCTGACAAGTTTCGTCAGCCCGGTGTATTGTCCGACCGCGTCACTTCACCGATCGACCGTCCCGCCGGTGTTATGGTCAGGTTGTTGTCCTCGCGGGTCGCGAGACCTCGCGACACAACGAAGAACACGGCCCCCTCATCGTCCGTTCCATACAGGCTCGTCAGGGCCACCGGGCCCACGCCAAGCCGGCGGAGCAGGTGGTAGGCGTAGACCGGAATGTGCTCGAGATGCAGCCGTACGTCGACGAATCCTTCTCCGGCCGTAGCGGGCTTGGATTGTTCAGCCGTCTCGTGAAGGAAGGAGAGCGCCTCGATCCACGAGGCCACGGCCCGCGGAATCGCCGTCGTGCCGGCAAGCCATCTTTCGACAGCCGAGAGCGGGACGTCGACAGCCCGCGCGAGCGTGACGGGTTTCCATCGGATTACTGCCAGGCAGGCTGACAGGCGGTCTGGCGTCATGTGGCCTCTCCTCGATTGCTACAACTCGGAAGGCTGGCCAACCGATCCAAACGAACTGCCAGGGACTCTGCCGCCGCGCGCGCCGCGGCATGTCCCTGGCAGTTCTTGCCAAGCGGCGATCTAACCAGCCGGCCATTGGTGGGCCGTGCCTGCGCATCCCGCTCGGCAATGGGTGAGGCGCTCGCCGACTCCTGCTCCTAGGTGAGGGGTATTCTCGGGAGCAGCTCGACAAGCAGGTAGAGGACGACCGCTGCGGTGGTGCAGCCGCCGGCGAAAGCCAGCAGGCGACGGTGCGGCATCTTTCCGACCGGTGGGTCGGCAGGTAAATGGGCGGGCATTTCAGGGGGCTTTCTGTGCGCGCGCCTTGGGGCGCCGGCAATCCTTATACCCTTATGGCCACAACCGACAGCTATTTCGGCCCGGCCGGCCGGCGGCGTGCTGCTCCGCGGCGCTCTCGCTGGCCCGACTGTGTTCAACTTCCTCCGTTACTTGCCCTTGAAGCCGCGCATGGAGCCGATGAGCTTGGAAACCTGCGGGCGCGGAGTGGGCTCCGATGACCAGGCAATGGTGCCGGGCGCGGCAATCGGCCGATGCGTCCTGCCGCTGAACGAGCGCCAGTGGGTCGCCCGTTCCGTGTCGGCGTCGACCAGGGCTTCGATCGCGTAGTCGGGGCAGGGCGATGGCTGAAGGCTGATCCGAACCTGGGCGTTGCCCAGCTCCCGTTCACAGTCCCACAGGTTTTTGAGCATCCTGCGAACGTATTCTTCGTCCAGCGGTCCCTCGATGGAAAGCAGCGTCGAGTCGCTTGGAACACTGGTCATTCTTCCTCACTATGGATTTGGCAGTGCGTCATCGATCGGATTCCTTCCCGAGCGGCTCGCCGTGCTGGAAGGCCTGTTCCGTGGCCCGCGGCTGCGGGCGCGCGGCGCGCGGCAGGGGAAAGTCATCAGCGTCGTAGAGAGCTCGCAACGCTCCGCCTTCGAACCGCGCCCGGTCGGTTTCAGCCAATGGATGCAGCATGCCCTTTGGCAAATCTTCCACGATAAAGCGCACCGCCTCGGCCAGGGAAGTAAACTTCCTGTAAAACATCGTGCGCTTGCCGCCCCGTGCCGGGGTCGCATAGACTTCGGCCGGCGCCGAATAGTCGCTGATGAGCATGCTGTTCTCTCTTCTGAGCCCGACGGGGGCGCCCATGATTTGCCCGAGACGGCGAGCCAGCCCTGTCGCGCGATCAGATTTTGCAAAAAAGCTGAAGACGTGCCGGTGATATGTGGGCTGTCGATGCCGGTTCCGCAAGCGATTATTCGTCTCCTCGCCGAAACCACTTCGCCCGGCCGCCGGAGCTTATTTCGACCGCCCCCTTGCCAAGGAGCGCGCCGGGGCGCACATGGTGGGGACGTTTCGCAACTGTCTTGCGCTGCCTGAAGGACGCCACGTCGTCCTGGCCATTTCCCCACCGGAACGTTTAGACCTGCCCGATGTTGTGTCGGGTGGGAACGGTTCCGGTGCGCGGCGAAGTCCCGCGCGGAACGAAAGTGAAAGATGCCTCGCATGGCCATCAACGGCACTGTCAAATTCTTCAATAGCAGCAAGGGCTACGGCTTCATCCACCCGGATGACAACAGCAGCGACGCCTTCGTCCACGTGACTGCTCTCGAGCGTGCCGGCATCCCGGGCCTCGCCGAAGGCCAGAAGGTCTCCTACGATCTCGAGAAGGGGCGCGACGGCAAGATTTCGGCCACCAACGTCCAGCTGCTCTAGCCAGCCAGCGACCTCGCTCGGCCGGTCGGCGTTCCGCCGCCCGATATTCCGCGCGAGCGTCAAGCGACGGCCCGGCACCAGCCTCGGTGTCGGGACCGACCGCGCCTCTGGGCGCCCACCCGGCGGAGGCCGCGATGTCGATCTATTTCTTCGATTGCTACGATGGGCCCCACCTCTACACCGACCCGGAAGGGCTCGATTGCGAAGGACCGGCGCAGGTCGGCCAGCACGCGATCCGCCTGCTGCTCGATATTGCCCGCGACAACATCCCCGACGGCGCCCGCTTCCGCCGCATGCGCGTGATCGCGCGCGACGACGCCGGCACCAGCGTGCTTGAAACGCGGCTGGTGTTCTCGACGAAACCCGCGCCGATCAACTAGGTGCCTTCTGGCGTCCGGGTACCGCTCACCTTCAGCGGATACCGCGGAAGACTGACCTTGCGCCCCGGGCGGAGTGCCCGGCAGAGCGATATCCGAACAGCCAGGCTCTTGCGCTCGGACCATAGCAGGTCGCGCATAAAGAAGTTTTCGGACAGCCGAACCCGTCGCTTTGCGGCTTACGCACGCTCCCCGTTCCTGAGCCAGCGGACGTCCTCGGGCGTCAGCTCGATGTCGAGCGCCTCGAGGGAATCGTCGAGCTCGCCCAGGGTGCGCGGCCCGATCAGCGGGATCGAGGGGAAGGGCTGGGCCAAAACGTAGGCCAGCGCGATGTGGATCGGGCTTTTCCCCAGCCGTCCGGCGAGCTCGATGGCCCGATCGCGGCGGGCGAAATTGGCGTCCGAGTACCAGACCCGCACGAGCTCGGCGTTGTCGCGCTTGTCGCGGCCGGCGCGGTCGGTGAAGAAGCCGCGCCCTTGGCTCGACCAGGAGAAATTGGGCATCTGGCGTTGCGTCAGCCAGTCGACCCACGCCTCATCCGAGGCGGCGACGCACCCCGCCCAGATCGGGTCCAGCATGTCGGCAAGGGCAAAATTGTTCGAGAGCGCGCCGGGCTTCTGCCTGCCGGTCTTTTCGGCGTAGGCGATCGCCTCGTCCATGCGCGCGCGCGTCCAGTTGGAGCCGCCGAAAATGCCGCGGATGCGGCCGGCCTTCGCTTCGGCGTCCATGGCGTCGACGAATTCGCCGACCGGCACGTCGAGATTGTCGCGGTGCATGAAGTAGATGTCGAGGTAGTCGGTCTGCAACCGCTCGAGCGTCTGCGTGAGCTGCTTGCCGATCTGGTCGGGATAGCAGAGCGGGGTGTGCGCGCCCTTGCCGATGATCACCATATCGTCCCGCACGCCGCGGTTCTTCTGCCACTCTCCGAGCAGTTTTTCGGTGTAGCCGGCGGCATAGACATAGGCGGTATCGAAGATGTTGCCGCCCGCCTCCCAGAAGGCGTCGAGCATGATCGAGCCCGAGGAAAAGGTGCGAAAATCCTCGAACCCCATGGCCACCCGGGAGGCCTTCTTGGAAAGGCCGGGAATGTCGCGCTTGGCGATGCGGGTGCCGTTGGGGCCGAGCCTGCGGCCGGAAATGGTCGTCACGCGCCGGTCGGCCTTCTCGATGCCGTATTCGAGCCCGG
>DASZTU010000366.1:0-3466 GCA_035547975.1 Devosiaceae bacterium
GTGGGGCCCAAATTCGTGCCCCAACCACCGTCATCCCCGGGCTTGACCGGGGGTCCAGCCAGCCTCGCCTCCCGCGCACGCTGCGCGGTGGGTTGGATGGCCGGGTCAGGCCCTGCCATGACGGGGGCGGGGTTTGGACTCCGGATCTCGCCCTTCGACAGGCTCAGGGTGAGGTCCGCTTGTCGAGCCATGGGGCTCCTGACCCCGGCTCTCCCCCGCGACCCCCCGCGGTTCGTCCCGCCGCCCTTGGGCGAGAACAAATGATGCACTATGTTGCCAAGCCGAGTCTTGCGCCGGCCGGTCGACCGCGCCGCCTGCGCCCCCAACCGGAATCGCCCATGCACCTGCTTCTCGTCGACGGCTCGACCTACATCTTCCGCGCCTTCCACGCCCTGCCGCCGCTGACGCGCAAGTCGGACGGCCTGCCGGTCGGCTGCGTCTCGGGCTTCTGCAACATGCTCTACAAGCTCACCGAGGACCTCAAGGACGATCCGCCCACGCACATGGCCGTGGTCTTCGACCACGCCGGCAAGAACTTCCGCGACGAGCTTTACCCCGAATACAAGCAGCACCGCCCGCTTCCGCCCGAGGAGCTGGTGCCGCAATTCCCGCTCACCCGCGCCGCGACGCGGGCCTTCAACATCCCCTCGATCGAGATCGAAGGGTTTGAGGCCGACGACGTGATGGCGACCTATGCCTGCATGGCGCGCGACCAGGGCGGACGGGTCACCATCGTCTCGGTCGACAAGGACCTGATGCAGCTCGTCGAGCCCGATGGCTCGATCCGCCTGCTCGACACGGTGCCGCGGGCCGGCCAGCCGGCGCTGCGCTGGATCGGGCCGGAGCAGGTGATGGAAAAGTTCGGCGTGACGCCGGACAAGGTCATCGACGTGCAGGCGCTCTGCGGCGACAGCGTCGACAACGTGCCGGGCGTCCCCGGCATCGGCTACAAGACCGCCGCCGAGCTCATCAACACCTATGGCGACATCGAAACGCTGCTGTCGCGGGTCGACGAGATCAAGCAGCCCAAACGCCGCCAGAGCCTCATCGACAATGCCGAGAGCGCCCGCATCTCGAAAAAGCTCGTGACGCTGGCGCGCAACGTCCCCGTGCCCCTCGGCCTCGAGGCGCTCAGGCGCGAGCCGCTCCTGCCCTCAAAACTCTTTCCCTTCCTCAAGGCGATGGAGTTTTACGCCATCCTCAAGCGCCTCGCGCCGATCCTCGAGGCCAACCCCGACGATTTCGAGCCCGACCCCGAATATGCCTTCAAGCCGGGCCCGTCGATCGGCTTCGACAACGCCGCCAAGGCCGAGGCGCGTGAGAAGCGGATCGCCGCCGATGGCCGCACCAACGCCGTGCCGATCGCCCACGCGGCCGAGGTGCACGAGCGCATCAAGGCCATTCCCTTCAAACCCGAGGATTACGTCACCATCCGCGATATGGCGGAGCTCGAGGGCTGGCTCGACGAGATCTACGCAACCGGCCACGTCGCGATCGACACCGAAACCACCGGCCTCGACAACCAGACCGCCGACCTCGTCGGCATCTGCCTTGCTGTCGATCCGGGCCGCGCCGGCTACATCCCGGTCGGCCACACGGATGGGCAAGGCGACCTCCTCGGCGGCGGGCTCGCCGCGGGCCAGCTGCCGCTGCGCACCGTGCTCGAAACGCTTCGGCCGATGCTCGAGGACCGCTCGATCCTCAAGATCGGCCACCACATCAAGTACGATCTCGGGCTCCTCGCCCGCTACGGCATCGACCTCGCCCCGATCGACGACACCATCCTTCTGACCTACGCGCTCGACGGGGCGCGCTTCAACACGCTCGCCGAGCTCGCCCAGCACTGGCTCGGCCACGCCGGCATCGACATCAAGGAGCTGATCGGCAGCGGGCGCAACCAGAAGACCTTTGCCGAGGTGGATATCGCGGCGGCCACCCGCTACGCCGCCGAGGACGCCGACCTGACGCTGCGCCTCTGGCACGTGCTGAAGCCCCGGCTCGTCGCCGAAAACATGACGACCCTCTACGAGACGCTGGAGCGCCCGCTCGCCCCCGTCCTCGCCCGCATGGAGGGCCGCGGCATCTCGATCGACCGCAACATCCTCTCGCGCCTCTCGGGCGATTTCGCGCAGCGCGCCGCCGCCCTCGAAGCCCTCGCGCACGAGATGGCGGGCGAAAAGTTCAACCTCGGCTCGCCCAAGCAACTGGGCGACATCCTCTTCGGCAAGATGGGCCTTCCCGGCGGCACCAAGACCAAGACCGGCCAGTGGTCGACAACGGCCAGCGCCCTCGAGGACCTCGCCGAAAAGGAGGGCGTGCCGCTCGCAAAAGTCATCGTCGACTGGCGCCAGCTGACCAAGCTGATGGGCACCTATACCGATGCCCTCCCCGGCTACATCAACCCGCGCACCGGGCGCGTCCACACCACCTATAGCCAGCACTCGGTGCTGACCGGGCGCCTCTCCTCCAACGACCCCAACCTCCAGAACATCCCGATCCGCACCGAGGACGGCCGAAAAATCCGCACCGCCTTCGTCGCCGCGCCCGGCAAGAAGCTGATTTCGGCCGACTACTCGCAGATCGAGCTGCGCGTCCTCGCCCACATCGCCGACATCCAGGCGCTCAAGGATGCGTTCGAGGAAGGCCTCGACATCCACGCCATGACCGCCTCCGAAATGTTCGGCGTTCCCGTGGAGGGCATGCCGAGCGAAATCCGCCGCCGCGCCAAGGCGATCAATTTCGGCATCATCTACGGCATTTCGGCCTTCGGGCTCGCCAACCAGCTCGGCATCGACCGCAACGAGGCGGGCGAATACATCAAAACCTATTTCCAGCGCTTTCCCGGCATCCAGGACTACATGGCCGAGCAGCGCCGCAAGGTGAAGACGGAAGGCTTCGTCGAGACGATCTTTGGGCGGAAGGTCTCCTTCCCGAACGCCCTCTCGTCCAACCCCGCCGAACGCGCCTTCGTCGAGCGCGCCTCGATCAACGCGCCCATCCAGGGCTCGGCCGCCGATATCATCCGGCGCGCCATGATCCGCATGGAGGGGGCGCTCAAGGCCGCCCGGAGCCCGGCGCAGATGCTGCTCCAGGTGCACGACGAGCTGATTTTCGAGGTCGACGAGGAGGCGGTGGAGGAGGCGATCCCGGTGATCGTCCGGACCATGGAAGGCGCGGCCGAGCCGGCGGTAAAACTATCGGTGCCGATCAAGGTGGACGCGCACGCCGCCCACGACTGGGACGGGGCGCATTGAGGGGCGGATACTGGGGGCAAACGTTCCGCGCCCGGGCAGGTCTCCGATGGAAAAAGATGGATTCCCGCGTGCGCGGGAATGACCCGTGGGTGTGGCACCCGCCGTGTCCGACACCACCGTGTCATTCCCGCGGCAGCGGGAATCCATCTTCGTCTACCGCGCCACCACCCCAGCGGGAGAAGAGCGCGGGGGCGAGATCGTCCCACTCGGGA
>DASZTU010000367.1:0-7586 GCA_035547975.1 Devosiaceae bacterium
GTGACGACGAAGCCGCCGAGATAGTCGGGCTTGCCGGTCTCGAGCGGCGCGATGAAATCGGCGAGCGCCATCGAGGCGTGACCCTCGCGGCGCGAGAGTTGCTGGCGCAGCGTGAAGAAGGTTGCGAGCTCCTGGTCGCGCCGCTCATCGGTGAAAAGGCGAATGTCGTCGCCCACGGCATTGGCCGGCCAGAAGCCGATGACGGCTTTTGGGCTGAACCACTTTTCGGCGATGATCTTCTTCAGCATCGCCTGGGCGTCGGCGAACAGGGCCCGCGCCGTCTCGCCCTGCTTGGGGTCGTCGAGGAGGGCGGGGTAGCGCCCGCGCAGCTCCCATGCCTGGAAGAACGGCGTCCAGTCGATGTACTGGGCGACTTCCGCAAGATTGACGTTGTCGAAGACGCGCGTGCCGAGGAAGGTCGGCTTGACCGGTTCGAAAGCCGGCCAGTCGATTTCAAAATGGTTGGCACGGGCCGCAGCCAGCGGCAGGCGCTGCTTTTCCGCCTCTCCCCTGGCGTGCGCGGCGGCGACCTTGCGATACTCGGCGCGCACCTCGTCCATATAGGCCACGCGCGAGTTGGAGGAGAGAAGCGAGCTCACGACACCCACCGCGCGGCTCGCGTCGTTGACGTGGACCACGGCACCCGAGGAATAGCGCGGATCGATCTTCACCGCCGTGTGCACGCGGCTGGTGGTTGCCCCGCCGATGAGCAGGGGAATATCGAAGCCTTCGCGTTCCAGCTCCGAGGCGACATGCGCCATCTCGTCGAGCGAAGGGGTGATGAGGCCCGAAAGGCCGATGATGTCGACCTTCTCCGTCTTGGCCGTCTCCAGAATCTTCTGCGCCGGCACCATCACGCCGAGGTCGATGATCTCGTAGTTGTTGCAGGCGAGCACGACGCCCACGATGTTCTTGCCGATATCGTGCACGTCGCCCTTGACGGTCGCCATCAGGATTTTGCCCGCGCTTTCGCGCCCGCCGCCACCGCTCGCCGCCTTCTCCGCTTCCATGTAGGGGAGGAGGTGGGCCACCGCCTGTTTCATGACACGGGCCGACTTAACGACCTGCGGCAAAAACATCTTTCCCGAGCCGAAGAGGTCGCCGACGACGTTCATGCCCGCCATCAGCGGACCTTCGATCACGGCCAGCGGCCGGGGCAGTTTCTTTCGCGCTTCTTCCGTATCGGCTTCGATGAACTCGGTGATGCCGTTGACGAGCGCATAGGTGATCCGCTCCTCGACCGGCTGCTCGCGCCAGGCGAGATCCTTGCCGGGACCCTCGGCCGCCCCCTGGCCGCGATACTTTTCCGCAAGGGCAAGCAGGCGGTCGGTCGCGTCCGGCCGCCGGTTGAAGATCACGTCCTCGCAGGCGTCGCGCAGCTCGGGATCGATCGCCGAATAGACCGCGAGCTGCCCGGCATTGACGATGCCCATGTCCATGCCGGCCTGGATGGCATAGTAGAGGAAGACCGCATGCATCGCCTGCCGCACCGGCTCATTGCCGCGGAAGGAGAAGCTGAGATTCGATACCCCACCCGAGATATGGGCGTGGGGCAGGGTCTCGCGGATTTTCCGGGTGGCCTCGATGAAGGCGATGCCATAGCCGGCATGTTCCTCGATGCCCGTCGCGATCGCGAAGATGTTGGGATCGAAGACGATGTCCTCGGGCGGGAACCCGACCTCCTCGGTCAACAGCCTGTAGGCGCGGGTGCAGATATCGACCTTGCGCTCGAGCGTATCTGCCTGGCCCTGCTCATCGAAGGCCATGACGACGACAGCCGCGCCGTAGCTGCGCACCAGGCGTGCCTGCTGCAGGAACTTCTCCACCCCTTCCTTCATCGAGATCGAGTTCACGAGGGCCTTGCCCTGGATGCATTTGAGGCCCGCCTCGATCACCTCGAACTTCGAGCTGTCGATCATCAGCGGCACGCGGGCGATGTCGGGCTCGGCGGCGAGGAGGTTGAGGAAGTCCACCATCACCTTCTGGCTGTCGAGCAGGCCCTCATCGACATTGATGTCGATGACCTGGGCACCGTTCGCGACCTGGTCACGCGCGACGTCGAGCGCCGCGACGTAGTCGCCGGCGGTGATGAGCTTGCGGAAGCGCGCCGACCCCGTGACATTGGTCCGCTCGCCGATGTTCACGAACGGGATGTCGCTGGTCAGCGTGAACGGCTCGAGGCCGGAGAGGCGCAGCAGCCGGTCGGCAACCGGCACCTCCCGCGGCGGGTACTTTTGCGCCAGCTCGGCAAACGCCTTGATGTGGGCCGGCGTCGTGCCGCAGCAGCCGCCGATGATGTTGACGAGTCCGTCGCGCAGGAACGTCTCGATCTGCCGGGCCATGAATTCCGGCGTTTCGTCATAGCCGCCGAATTCGTTCGGCAGGCCGGCGTTCGGATAGGCGCAGATGAAGGTATCTGCGGCCTCGGACAGCTCGGCGATATGCGCGCGCATGGCGTTCGCGCCGAGCGCGCAGTTGAGCCCGATGGTGAAGGGCTTGGCATGGCGCACCGAGTACCAGAACGCCGTGGGCGTCTGGCCCGAGAGCGTGCGGCCCGAGAGGTCGGTAATGGTGCCCGAGATCATGATCGGCAGCTCGAAGCCGCGCTCCGCGAAAACCTTCTGGGCCGCGAAGATGCCGGCCTTGGTGTTGAGCGTGTCGGTGATCGTTTCGAACAGCAGCAGGTCCGCGCCCCCGTCGATGAGCCCGTTGATCGCGGTCTCGTAGGTCGCGGCAATCTGGTCGAACGTCACCGCCCGATGGCCCGGATTGGAAACGTCCGTCGACATCGACGCCGTCTTGTTGGTGGGGCCGAGGGCACCCGCAACGAACCGGCGACGGCCGTCCTGTTCCTCGGCGAGCGCAGCGGCGGCGCGGGCGAGGCGCGCTCCTTCGAGGTTGAGCTCGTAGGCGAACTCCTCCATGCCGTAATCGGCCATGACGATCGACGTCGAGGAGAAGGTATTGCTCTCGACGATGTCGGCGCCGGCCAGGAAATACTGGAGGTGAATGTCCCGGACCTTGTCCGGCTGCGTGAGATTCAGCAGGTCATTGTTGCCGCGAACGTCGCGCGGCCAGTCCTTGAACCGTTCACCCCGGTATCCCGCCTCGTCGAGCTTGAGCTGCTGGATCATCGTTCCCATGGCGCCGTCGAGCACCAGCACCCGCTCCTTGATGGCACGGGTCAGGGCGCCGGAGATTTCGGCGCGATCGCGAAGGGCAGGGGAGTCAGCGGGAGAGGGCGTCAACATGGCATCTCCATATGCGCGCCGCGCGCGGCGTGGGCAACCGCCGAAAACGGTTCAGAGGCAGTGCGCGGTGATATAAAGATTTCTTTATATGATTGCCAGCCACTTGCCGCCAAATTGATTTTCGCTTCCCGCCCCGCTCGGGAAACGATTTCGCCCGCCGCTCCAGGCCCCCGACAGCCGACAATTTTAGCCAAATTAACCGGGCCGCAACCGTAATCGGAGCCAATTGGCCATCGTGCTTTTCGCATCACGTATGATTTGGCCGGGTCAGTCAGGGCTTGTTTTATGGTGTTCGCGGATCGGTGCGGCTGGAAGCCGGCGGCGCGCTTTCTGGGATTGATGGCCGTGCTCGGGCCGCTTCTCGCGGCCTGCGCGACGACGCCGCACCACGGCCGCGGCATCTTTTCGAGCAAGGAATTCGGGGTGCCGGCCTCCCGCCGGGTCACCAATAATCCCAATCCGCCACACGGCGGCGGCGTCGCCATGGTCGGCCAGCCCTATAGGGTACACGGCCAGTGGTACCAGCCCAAGGCCAACCCGGCCGGCTACGACATCAAGGGCGTCGCTTCCTATTATGGCTGGGATTTTCACGGGCGCCTGACCGCCAATGGCGAGATTTTTTCGGCCAACGCGATCACCGGGGGTAGCCCTGACCTGCCGCTCCCGAGCTATGCACGGGTGACCAATCTCGAGAACGGTCGCTCGATGCTGGTGCGCTTCAACGACCGTGGTCCCTACATGGCCGGCCGGGTCGCCGACCTCTCGCTGCGCACCGCCCAGCTCCTCGGCTTTGCCAATGCCGGTACCGCCAAGGTTCGCATCCAGTATGTCGGGCCCGCCCCACTCAACGGCGACGACACGCGCTATCTGATGGCAAGCCTCAACCAGGCGACGCCTTCCTATGACCGCCCGACGACGCGCCTCGCATCGATCGCGCCCGCTCAGATGGCGCCCCGCCCGCTCGGCAACCGAACCCCGCCGCGCCGTTCGGGCGACCCCGAGATGCGCAACGTCCTCGCCTCGGTCGACAGCCTCTTCTCCTACGCAGACGCCGCCGGCAGCTACGCAGAGCCGGGCTCGGCGCAGGCGGCGGCCGACGCCCTTGCGAACGGCGCCTTCAACGGCGCCCTCGACGACAATGCCCTGGCCGAACTACCGGATGACGGCGGTTCCGCCCCGGTTGGCGTCGATGGCGGACAGGCGGTCAACATGCCGCTGGGGACCTTTGCCGATGCCGGAACAGCTCGCCGCACGGCCATGCAGTTCGCCGTGCTGGGAGCCGTGGACGAAGAGGCTGTGCCCGATGAAAATGGCGCCCTCGCCACACGTTTGACACTCACGCGGCTTAAGCCGGGCGTCGGGCGGCAGGACGTGTTCGATCTCGTCCAGACACTTGGGCTCAGGACCACAATCTCGTATTGAGGGAACCGCCGGCCATCGCCCGCCGGCCGGTTGGAGGCAGATGGCAACGCGATTTTGGCTTGCGGGCTTGATCATTGTAGCGCTCACGGCGCTGCTGCAGCCGGGTTTCGCGGCCCAGTCGTCACCTGGCGGCGTCGCTTTCGACACCAAGGCCAGCCACGCCATCCTGATGGACTATGAGTCCGGCACGGTCATCTTCCAGAAGAATGCCGACGATCCGATCGAGCCCGCCAGCACCGCCAAGCTCATGACGCTGGCCGTGGTGTTCGACCAGCTCAGGACAGGGCGCATCAAGCTCGACGACCAGTTCTATATCTCGGACCACGCCTGGAAGGATGGCGGGGCTTCCTCGGGCAGCTCGACGATGTTTGCGAAGCTGCACTCGATGGTGCCCGTGCAGGACCTCCTCTACGGCGTGATCGTGCAATCCGGCAACGACGCGGCGATCGCGCTCGCCGAGGGCATCGCGGGATCGGAAGCCACCTTCGCCAATATCGAAAACCAGATGGCGGAGAAGATCGGCCTCACCCATTCGCATTTCACCAATGCGAGCGGGCTGCCGGACCCGGAGATGCACACCACCGCGCGCGATCTCGCCGACCTCGCGCGCTACCTGATCAAGACGTACCCCGAATACTACCACATCTTTTCGGTCAAGGAGTTCACCTGGAACAAGATCCGCCAGCCCAACCGGAACTCCCTGCTCGAGCTCGGGATCGGCGTGGATGGCCTCAAGACCGGCCACAGCGAGGAATCGGGCTATAGCAGCGTCATCTCGACGGCCCAGGGCGGCCGCCGGCTGATCGGGGTCCTCGCCGGCCTCAAGAGCATGGCGGAGCGTACGGAGGAGGGGCGCAAGCTCCTCACCTGGGGAACCCGCGCCTTCGAGGAGGTTTCGGCCTTCCCGAAAGGCAAGGTGGTCGGCTATGCCAGTGTCTATGGCGGCAGGGAGCCTCAGGTGGGCCTCGTCGGCAATGACGACATCAACTTCTTCATCCCCAAGGGGCAAACCAATTGTCCCACGGCCAACATTACCTACAAGGGGCCGCTGCGCCCGCCGGTGCAGCAGGGTGACCAGGTGGCCGAGCTGCAGGTGATGTGCAACGGTGAGTTGATCCAGAAGGTGCCGCTGTTCGCGGCCGACACGGTCGAAGAGGGCGGGTTCATGAACAAGGCGATGGCAGCGCTCAAGCAGCTCGCCCTCGGCTGGTTGTGACGCTGGAGAACCTTGCGCCCGATGCCGCGGCCGCCGGGCGCACCGCCCGTTTCCTGACCTTCGAAGGAGGGGAGGGGGTCGGCAAGTCGACGCAGGTGAAGCGCCTCGTCGAGGGGTTGGCCCGCCACGGCATCACGGCGGTGCGGACCCGCGAGCCCGGCGGCACGCCAAAGGCCGAGGCCATTCGCTCGTTGATCCTGCAGGGGAAATCGGAAAGCTGGGGCGCCGGGGCCGAGGCCGTGCTCTTCGCCGCGGCCCGGCTCGATCACGTAAACCAGCTCATCGCCCCAAGCCTTGCGGCGGGCAAGTGGGTGATCTGCGACCGCTTCCACGATTCGACCCGCGCCTATCAGGGCCTCACGGGCGGGGTCGACGAAAAGCTCATCCGGGGACTCGAAACCCTCGCGCTCAACGGCCACGGGCCCGATCTGACGATCGTCCTCGACATGGATCCCGCGGCCGCCTTCGAGCGCGTGGCGCAGCGGGCACTCGGAGAGGGCGTGGCCATCACGGCCGATCGGTTCGAAAAGGAAGACCTTTCCTGGCATCGAAGGCTCAGGGAAGCGTTCCTCGAGATCGCCCGCGCCAACCCCGAGCGGTGCGTGGTCGTCGACGCCGATCGCAGTGAGGACGCCCTCGAGGATGAAGTCTGGCGGATCGTCACCGCTCGATTCCCGGAGATCGGCCCCGCAGAGGCCTCATGACCGACGCGTTCGCCCCACGGGAAGCGGATCAGCTCGAAAACGTCCTGCCGCCGGAGCTCAACCCCGGGCCGGTCGTGGGGCATGAACCGGCCAGCCGGCACCTCGCGCAGATCCTGTCCGCCGACCGCTTGCCCAATGCCATCCTGCTGCATGGCCCCTATGGCATCGGCAAAGCGACCCTGGCGTTCCAGCTGGCGCGGCAGATCCTGGCCGAGACCGGTGACGAGGATGCCCACCGGGTGGACGAGCAGGTGCTCGCCGGTTCGCACCCCAACCTCTTCGTGCTGCGGAAAAGCCCCAAGGAGGGGAGGGGCTTCTACACCGTCATCCGGGTGGACGAGGTGCGCGACATCAAGGAACGGCTGCAGCGCACGCGCGGGCGGGCGGGGCACCGGGTCGCCATCGTGGATTCGATCGACGACTGCAACCCGAGTGCGGCCAACGCCATGCTGAAGACGCTCGAGGAGCCGCCCGCAGCGACGGTCTTCATCCTCGTCTCGCACCGTCCCGGCATGCTGCTGCCGACGATCAAGTCGCGCTGTCTCTCGGTGCCGTTGCGCCCGCTCGCCGACGATGATGTCCGCAGTGTCCTCGGCGCCCAGCGGCCCGGCAAGAGCCTCGACCACGCCGTCGAGCTTGCCGAAGGCCGGCCCCGGCGCGGCTTCGAGGCGCTCGCGCTCGGGGCCGAGGGCGCGCTGACGGCGCTCCGCGAATGGCTGAGATCGCCCCTGAGCGGCCCCGATGCGGCCCATCTCGCCATCGCCGATGCGCTGATTGCGGAGGCTGGGGGTGCGCAGGGCAGCTTCGCCCGCGAACTCATCACCGATTGGCTCGCGGCCGAGGCACGCGACGCCGCGCTCGCCGGAGTTTCGGCGCGGCAGCGGCTTGCCTCCGCCAATGAGCTGTGGGACAAGGCGCATGCCCTGTTTGCCGACGCCGAGGAGCTGAACCTCGATGCACGGCAGACACTGGTCGGCGTCCTCGACGCGATCC
>DASZTU010000368.1:0-7243 GCA_035547975.1 Devosiaceae bacterium
CGGCGACCAGGTAAATTCCTGGCTCTCGACCAGCGGGCATAACCTGCCCGTCAGCGCCAGCCAGATCGAGGCGGCGCTCGACAATCAGCAGTTGCAGCAACTGGCGAAGTCGTTCGGCGTGCCGCTCGACCAGATCGCCAATGTGCTCGCGCAGCACCTGCCCAACGCTGTCGACCAGGCCAGCCCGAACGGCACGATCCAGCCGCAGCCGCACTGAAGCGCCGGGCCGCGCGGGCGGTCAGCCGCCGCCGGCCCCGCGATCGGCAGTTGCTTCAGGCCACTGCGCCCTGAAGTTCGGCCAAGCGCTGCGCCAGCCGCGCGGTCGGCTGGACCACCTTGACACTCTCGTTGCGGTCGAACATGCGCCGCCGCTCATCCGCGGTCGAACGGAAGAACGGATAGCGGCGGAAGAGGTCGGCCTCGATCGACAGCAGGTCGCAGGCGTAGAGCACCATTGGAAAGCTCAGCCCGTGATAGTAGCGGGCCCCGCTGAGCTGGGTCGAGCGAAACACCCGCCGGTAGAAGGCGGTGTGTTCCGGTCGCACCGAGTTGAGGCAATACTTCACGCGGAAGTGCCAGATGGCGATGGTGGGAATGCGCAGGGTCAGGAAGGGCAGGGCCGGATAGGCGAGGCTCGCCTCGTAGTCGGCCGTGAAGCGTCCGGGATCGAGGATCGTCATCCCCTGGTCGAGCAGCGGATCGAGCACATCCGTGAACACGGAATGGCTCGGCGACTCGCGGAACGAGGGCGTCAGGTGGTGGAACCGGACCGAACTCACCAGCCGGTCGTCGATGTAGACGCCATAGCAGTAGACGTTCGGCAGGTCGTCGAACTCGTCCTTGACGATCTGCTGGGGATTGGCCGGGATGAATTCTTCGCGGCGATACGCTTCGTAGCGGAGCCGGTAGACCGGATCCATTTCATCGCCCGTTACCCGGCGGTATTCGACACGATCCAGAAGGTCCAGAAGCGTTGAGGCAAAATGCGACCTCGACGTCGGCTGAAAGGCTATTCCGGCACTCATCACGCTCACCGCAACTTGATGGGGCGAGATTAACGTTTCGTTAGGATTAATTGAATGCGGAAAAATCACGAGGCAGCCATGCAGGGCCCGCCCGAATTGCCCTCCGGTCAGAAATCCTGATGATGCTGCAAAGGGTTAATGCGCATTAACCGTGTTTACGCTTTGCCGGCGAATGCCGGTCGGCACTCGCAGACATGGAGACGATGAGCTCGAAAACCTCGCGCCGCGGCAGCGGCACGCCGAAGAGATAGCCCTGGATCTGGTCGACTTCCGTGTGGGCGCGGATCAGCGACAGCTGCTCCTCCGTCTCGATGCCTTCGGCCGTCACCGTGAGGCCGATATCCTTGCCGAGCCGGGCGACGTTGCTGAGCAGTTTCAGCGAGCGCGGGCTGTTGACGATATCGACGACGAAGCTGCGGTCGATCTTGAGCTTGGTGAAGGGCAGCGCCTGCAAATAGCTCAGCGACGAGTAGCCGGTGCCGAAATCGTCGAGCGCGATGCCGACGCCCTGTGCAGCGAGGGTCTTGAAGATGACGCTCGCCGCCTCTCGCTCCTCGATGACCGCGGTCTCGGTGACCTCGACTTCGAGCCGGCGCGGGGCTAAGCCCGACGCCGCAAGGGCCGTGCCGACCATCTGCGCGACATCGCCCGAACGCAGGTCTCGCGCCGAGATGTTGACCGCGACGCGCACCTCTTCGGGCCAGTTCTGGCACTCGGCCGTCGCCGTGTTGAGGACCCAGCGGCTGATGTCGGAGACGAGCCCGCTTTCCTCGGCGACCGGGATGAAGACCGATGGCGGGATGGTGCCGAGCTCGGGGTGGTGCCAGCGCGCCAGCGCCTCGCAGCCGACCACGCGACGCGTCTTGAGATCGATCACCGGCTGGTAGTTGAGCGTCAGCCCGTTATTGGCGATGGCTTCGCGCAACTCGGCCTTGATGCGCTGCCGATAGCGGTACTCGACGTCCATGTCGTCGCGGAACAGCTGGCATTGCGCCTTGCCCTGCGACTTCGACTTGTAGAGCGCCAGGTCCGCCTTGGTCATCAGGACGCCGAGGTCGTCCTCGCGATTGGCGGAATTGACCATGCCGATGCTGACGTTGATCGTCAGGTGCTCGCCCATGAGGTCGAAAGGCGGCCGGAAGGCCGCCTGGACGGTTTGCGCGTCGTTCATCACCTGCTCGCCAGAGCGCGCTCCGGAGCGGTAGACGATGAACTCGTCGCCGCCGAGCCGGGCGATGAGGCTGTAGTCGCCCAGCGCCCGCTGGATGCGCCCCGCCGCCTCGACCAGCAGCCGGTCGCCGATGAGATGCCCCTGGGAATCGTTGACGTGCTTGAAGTCGTCGATGTCGATGATCATCAGCGTCACCATGTCGGCAGTCGCCCGACCGCGGCGGCGCGCAAGATCGGCATCGACCTGCTCGGTGAAGTAGCCGCGGTTGGCGAGCCCCGTCAGGGCATCGTAGCGCGCCATGAAGGTGATGCGCTCGGCCGACTTGATGCGCTCGGTGATGTCTTCGAAGAGGAGGACGGTGCGTGACTGCCGCGAGCTCTCGGTCACCTCGTAGTGGCGCCCGTCCGGCAGGCGCAGCATGAGCTTGTGGATGTCCTCGCGATGGGTGCTCGTGACCAGCGCGTCCGCGGCGTCGGGCGGCAGCTTGCCGGCCGCGACCGAGGCGGCGACGAACTCCCGGAAGGGCTTGCCCTCCCACTCGCCGGGGGCGAGCTCGGCAAAGATCGCGAGCGCCCGGTCGTTGACGACGGTGATGTTCCCGTTCTCGTCGACCATGCAAAGCCCATGCTGCATGGTGTCGAGCGCATCGTCGAGCTCTCCGGCCAGCCGCGAGGCCTCGACGCGCCCGTGCACGGCTGAAAGCAGGATCGAGCGCACATCGGCGGCGAGCAGCCTGAAGCCGATGAGGATCGGAAAGAGCATGAAGGCGAGGAACCAGTGGGAGCCGTCGTTCTTGAGCGCGAGCCCCACCATGATCAGCGTGACCGCGATGGCGAGCTGGATCGACAGCACCCGGTCGAGGCCGAAATTGCGCGTGACGACGCCAACCATGCAGGCGACGGTCGTCACCATGCTCAGCAACTCGGCGAACGGGTTTTCGACGAGCACGAGGCTTGCGAAGCACCACAGGCCGCAGAGGAAGGCAAAGATCGCGGCGTGGTAGGTGGCGCGGACTTCCCAGCGGGCGGCGGCGTCGACGTCGGTTGGGCCGATATTGGCGTTCTTGAACCGCGTCATGTCGATGAAGCGGAACATGGCCGATACGAAGAAGCCGAGGGAAACGCCGTAAAACACGGGCGCGCCCGTGACGAAGCCGGTCGACCAGGTGCACAATACGCACGCGGCGGCCCCAACCACCATCGCCCGCCGATCGGCATATACCGAGCGCACGATCGACACGTAGTCGATGGCCGGCATGGACTTGCGGGCGGGAGTGAACATCAACCTTTCCCTGGGAGTCGCCGGACTTTGGACCGATCGTGGTTAAGGTCGTGTTGCCGTCGCGTTTTGGGCACGCGTGGCGTGGGAAAATGATGGGGAACCGTGAACAAAGCCTTTAGCGCAGGGTTGGAAAGTGCGGGAGCCGGTGAGCCGCAGGCCGCCGGCGGAGCAAAGGAGAGCGTGATGGCCGATCGACTGGAAGGAGAAGAACTCGCCGCGGCGGTCGCCCGGCTGCCGGCCTGGCAATATGATCCCCTGGCGGGAAGCATCGGGCGCGAGATCGTGCTCGCGGACTTTTCGGCCGCCTTCGGGTTCATGACACGGGTCGCGCTGCTCGCCGAAAAGGCGGGCCACCACCCCGACTGGTCGAACAGCTACAACCGGGTCTCGATCACGCTCTCGACGCACAGCGCCCGTGGACTGACAGCCCGCGACGTCGAGCTCGCGCAGGCCATCGACAAGCTGCTGGCGTAGGTTTCGGGGCTGACGGCCGGGCGTCAGTGGAAATTGCGCCCACTCGGCAGGGCGGCGCGGGCCTGCCGTTCGAGTGCTTCGCGCCGCCGCCGCTCGGGTCCGTCGCGGCTATCGTGCGAGGGCGGGCCGGTGCGGCCCTCATCGGCACGGGCGAGGGCCGCGTCGGTCAGGTCATAGCCATTGGCCAGCGCCGTGAGATGGGGCGTGAAATCGACGAAGGAGCGGGCCACGAGATGGGTCACCAGCCCCTCGCGCTGCAGTTCGCCGCTCACGGCGAGAAGGCGCGAGCCGAGCACCGCCTTGCGGTTCTTCTGGAATACCCGGTCCCAGATGATGATGTTGGCGATGCCGGTCTCGTCCTCGAGGGTGGCGAAAATCACCCCGCTCGCCGTGCCCGGGCGCTGCCGGACGAGGACCAGCCCGGCCGTTTCGAGCACAGCCCCCGGCCGGATGCCGGGATCGAGGAGGCGGGTCGTCGGCAGCGTGCCGCGCCGGTCGAAAAGCGGGCGCAGGAAGCTCACCGGATGCGCCTTGAGCGAGAAGGTGAGCGTCCGGTAATCGTGCACCACCGCCTCGCCGGGCGCCATGTCGGGCAGTTCCTCGGGCATGTCGGGGCGTGATGGCGGGCGGCCAGCCGCCGCAAACAGCGGCAGCGTCTCGGCGCCGTCGCTGCCCATCAGGCCCTTCACCGCCCAGAGCGCCTGCCGCCGGTTGAGCCCGATCGAGCCGAAGGCATCAGCGGCCGCGAGTTTTTCGAGCGCTGTGACGGAAAGCCCGGTCCTGAGCCAGAGGTCGCGCACCGAGCGATAGCCACCGGGCGGGCGCCGCGCGATGAGGATGTTGGCGTCGTTCTCGCTCAACCCCTTGACCATGCCGATCCCGAGCCGCAGCGCGTGGTTCGAGCGGATATCGCCCTGCATCTCGCGATGCCGCTCGTGCAGCCGGGGGGCGGCCGGCTGCCCCGGCTCGAGCAGGCTCTCGAGATCGGAAAGGTTGACGTCGACGGGCCGTACCTCCACGCCATGCTCGATCACGTCGCGGATGATCTGGGCCGGCGCATAAAACCCCATGGGCTGGCTGTTGAGCAGCGCGCAGGCGAAGACGTCGGGGTAGTGGCATTTGAGCCAGCACGAGACATAGACGAGGAGGGCGAAGGAGGCTGCATGGCTCTCCGGAAAGCCGTAATCGCCAAAACCCTCGATCTGCTTGAAACAGCGCTCGGCAAAGTCCCGGTCGTAGCCGTTGCGCAGCATGCCGCCGATGAAATCGTCCCTGAGGGTATGGATGGTGCCGTTGCGCCGGAACGTCGCCATGGCGCGCCGCAGCTTGTCCGCCTTGCCGGGCGAGAAACCGGCGCCCACCACGGCGATCTGCATCGCCTGCTCCTGGAACAGCGGAATGCCGAGCGTGCGCTCCAAGACCGCCCTGAGGGCCGGCGAGGGATAGTCGGGCTGTTCGTTGCCCAGCCGCCGTTTGAGGTAGGGGTGCACCATGCCACCCTGGATCGGCCCCGGCCTCACGATCGCCACCTCGATGACGAGGTCGTAGAAGCGTTTGGGCTTGAGCCGCGGCAGCATCGACATCTGCGCCCGGCTCTCGATCTGGAACACCCCGATCGTGTCGGCGCGGTGCGTCATGCGATAGACCGGCGCGCTCGGCTTTTTGTCCCAGTCCCAGCCCTCGCGTTCGCGATCTGGCCCGTCCTCACCCTCCCGCACGCCCGCGAGGGTCAGGTCCTGCCCGTAATGGCGGTGCATCAGTTCGAAGGCGCGCCGGATGCAGGAAAGCATGCCGAGCGCCAGCACATCCACCTTGAGGATTTTGAGGGCATCGAGATCGTCCTTGTCCCACTCGACGGTGGTGCGATCCTCCATCGCCGCATTGGCGATCGGCACATAGGTGTCGAGCCGGTCGCGGGTGAGCACGAACCCGCCCACATGCTGGCTGAGATGGCGGGGAAAGCCCATGAGCTCGCCGGCGAGCGTCAACACCTTGGCGAGCAGGGGGTCGTCGGGATCGAGTCCCAGCTCCTTCACCCGCTCCGGCTTGAGGCTTTTCGAATACCAGCTCCAGCTCAGCTCGTTGAGCGCATCGACCATGTCGGAGGAAATGCCGAAAACCTTGGCCACCTCCCGGATCGCGCCCTTTGAGCGGTAGCAGACGACGGTCGCGGTAAGACCCGCCCGGTCTCGGCCATATTTCGCGTAAAGATGCTGGATCACCTCCTCGCGCCGCTCGTGCTCGAAATCCACATCGATGTCGGGCGGCTCGTCGCGTTCGGTCGAGAGGAACCGGCCGAACACCAGTTCGCTGCGCATCGGGTCGACCTCGGTGATGCCGAGGCAGAAGCAGACCATCGAATTGGCGGCCGAGCCGCGCCCCTGACAGAGGATGCCGCGTTCGTCCCGCGCGAAGCGGACGATCTCCTCGACGGTGAGGAAATAGGGCGCATAGGCCTTCTGCTCGATCAGCGCGAGCTCGCTTTCGAGGCCCTTCTTCACCTTGTCCGGAATGCCGCGGGGATAGCGCTTCCGGGCGCCCGCCCAGGCCAGCCGCACCAGCGTTTGCTGGGCGGTTTCGCCCGTGCCGACGGTTTCTTCCGGATAGCTGTAGGCGAGCTGGTCGAGGCTGAAGGAGATGCGGCCGAGGATGCGCTGCGTCTCCTCGAGCGCTTCGGGGTGCTCGCGGAAGAGTCGCGCCATCTCGAGCGGCTCCTTGAGGTGGCGCTCGGCATTCTGCTCGAGCCGCCGCCCCGCCTCGAAGATCGTCAGGTGCTCGCGGATGCAGGTGACGACGTCCTGCAGCATGCGCCGCTCGGGCGTGTGGTAGAGCACGTCGTTGACCGCGACGAGCGGCACCTTTTCGTCGCGTGCCAGGCGCGCCAGCCGGTTGAGGCGGGCCCGGTCGTCGCCCTTGAACCGGCAGGCGGCGGCAAGCCACACGCTGCCGCGCGCCAGTTGCTTGAGCCGCCGGAGCACCGCGGCGGATTCTTCCCAGCGCCCCTCGTCCGCCATGAGGATGAAAAGCTGTCCGTCGCTGAACGGGGCGAGATCGTCGAAACGGATCGTGCAGACGCCTTTTGTGGCCCGCTTGCCGGCGACCTCGCGCGTGTTGCCGAGGGTCAGCAAGCGGCAGAGCCGACCATAGGCGTCGCGGTCGGTGGGGTAGGCGACGATGTCCGGCGTGCCGTCGGCGAACACCAGCCGCACCCCGACGACATAACGGAAGCCGCGCGTGGCAGGCTCGGTCTCGGGATCCTCGCGCAGCTGCGTCAAAGCCGAATAGGCCCGCA
>DASZTU010000369.1:0-9127 GCA_035547975.1 Devosiaceae bacterium
TTTCGGCAGCAACCCGATGGCCGCGAGGGCGGTGAGCGACTTGCCCGAGCCCGATTCGCCGATCAGCCCGAGGCGCCGGCCCGGCTCGACCCGCAGGGAAAGCCCGGAGACGAGCTCGCGCGCGCCGGCGCGGATGGAAAGCTTGTCGATCGCGAGGAGCGACATCAGGCAGACCCCCGCGTCGGGTCGGCGAAATCGCGCAGTCCGTCCGCCAGGAGATTGGCCCCGATCACCAGCGAGACGAGGGCGATCCCCGGCGCGATCGCGGCGATGGGCGCGGTGTAGACGGTCGCCTGCGCCTCCTGCAGGAGGCTCCCCCAGGAGGGATTGGGGGGCGGCGCGCCGAGGCCGAGATAGCTGAGCGAGGCTTCGGCGATGATCGCGACGCCGAACTGGAGGGCGAAGTTCACCGCGAGGGTGGGCCAGATGTTCGGCAGCACGTGTTCGAAGACGATCGCCGGCCAGGAGGCGCCGGCCGTTCGGGCGGCGGTGATGAAGTCCATGACCAGCACGCGTTTGGCGAGGATGCGCGTCAGGCGGCCGATCACGGCCGAGAGCGCAATGCCGAGCGCGAGAATGGAGGAGCCGAGGCTCGCTTCCGTTGCGGCCACGACCAGCATGGCGATGAGCAGGGTGGGGAAGGCGATGAGGATGTCGAAGGCCGCGGCCAGGGCATCGTCGGCGAAGCGCGTGGCGAACGCCGCGAGAAGCCCGAGCGTCACCCCGATCGCCGCCCCGATCAGCACCGCGCCGACGCCGACGATGAGGGCGATGCGCGAGCCGAGCATGATGGCGGTGAAGAAATCGCGTCCCAGCCGGTCGGTGCCGGCCCAGTGGAGGAGCGAGGGCGGCTCGAGCCGCATGCCGACCAGCGCCGTCGGATCGTAGGGCGTCCAGACGAGCGTCAGGAGGGCGATGAAGACGTGGATGCCGACGAGCAGCAACCCGATGCGGAGCGTCCATGAGGAGCGGCCCCATCCCGTGGGCCCGCTCTCGGCCAGCGTGGTCATGACGTGTGCACCTGGCCGCGTAGCCGCGGGTCGACGATCCGCTGCAGCAGGTCGGCGGCAAAGCCGATCAGCAGCACGAGCAGCGTCGAGACGAAGAGCACGCCCTGGACGTCCGGATAGTCCCGCTGGCTGATCGCGAGGAGCAGCATCGAGCCGAGGCCCGGCAGGGCATAGACCTTTTCGACCACCACGGCGCCGAGAAAGCTCGTCGCGAGCTCGATGCCGAGGATGGAAATGACCGGCACCGCGCCGTTGCGGATGCCGTGGCGGACGAGCGCCTCGGCAAAGCCCGAGCCGAGCGCGCGCGCCGTACGCAGGTAGTCGCTGCCGAGGACGTCGAGGGTCGCCGTCCGCACGTACCGTAGCAGCGAGGCGGCGATCACGAGGGCGATCGTCACGACCGGCAGCACGAGCGCGATCGCGGCCTGCCCGAAATCCCGCCAGCCGCTGAGCGGAAAGCCGCCGGAGGGGAAGATCCTGAGGTTCACCGCAAAAACCGCAACCAGCAGGATGCCGAGCCAGAATACCGGGATTGCGATCCCGAGCTGCGAGATGGTCGAGATCGCCGCGCCCACGCGGGTCTCCGCCTTGACGGCGGCAACGATGCCGAGCGGCACCGCCAGCGCGATCGCGAGGAGGAACCCGCCGATGGTCAGGGGCAGGGTCACGCTCAGCCGGTTGCCGATCTCGGGCAAAACCGGCGTCTTGCTGACGAAGGATTCGCCGAGGTCGAAGCGGGCGAGCCGGGCGAGGAAATCGAGGAACTGCACCGGCAGCGGCTGGTCCGACCCGACCTGCGCCCGCGCCGCCGCGATCTGGGCGTCGGTGGCGCCGACCCCGAGCAGCGCATTGGCCGGATCGCCCGGCAGGAGCCGCAGCAGCACGAACAGCACCGCCGCGGCGATCAGCAGCGACAGCACCAGGATCAGCAGGCGGCGGGCGATGTAGGCGAGAATGGCGGATGCCCCTTGTTGGTGAGGCTCAACGTGGCCGGGCCGGCCTCGGCAGCAAAAGAAAACGTCCCCGCGAGGGGCGGGGACGTCCGGCGTTCGCGGCTCGGCGGATCACTCCGCCTTCTTGATCCCGTAGACGAAGAACTGCGAGTTGAGGCCGTTGACGGGATAGCCGGTGACCTTCGACGACGAGACCACGATCTGGGGATAAAGGTAGAGCCAGTCGCTCGCCTTGTCCTGCGAAATGATCTCGTTGGCCTTCTTGAGGTCGGCGACCTGTTCCTCGGTCGTCTTGGCTGCCTCCGAGTCGGCGATGAGCTTGGTCACTTCCGGGTTGTTGTAGCCCCAGTAGAAGTTCGGATCGCCGTAGAAGACGATGTCGCGGTGGTTGACGTGCTCCTGCAGCGTCACCTGGAAATCGTGCTTCTGGTAGACCTTGGTGTACCACTCGTTGGCGGTGATGATGTTGATCTTGACGGTGATGCCGACCTTGGCGAGTTCGCTCTGCACGAACTGGGCGACGACCGGGTGGGGATCGTAGTTCGGCGTATCGAGCGTGAAGCTGAAGCCGTTGGGATAGCCGGCTTCCGTCAGGAGCTGCTTGGCGCTCGCCGGGTCGTAGGGGTCGACGCCGGTCAGGTCTTCGTACCAGGGGTCGGTCGGCGGCACGAATGAGCCGATCAGCGAGCCGTAATTGCCCCAGATGGATTGCAGCAGCTGCTTGTTGTTGATGGCCCGGGCGATCGCCTTGCGCACCCGCGCGTCGTCGAACGGCTTGACGCGGTCGTTATAGGCCAGCACCAGCTTGGTGGTGGATTGGCCGTTGCTCACCGTGAAAGCCGGGTTGTTCTGGAACTGCGCCAGCGAATCCGGGCTCTGCACCGAGGTGATGATGTCGACCGCGCCCGTGAGGAGCGCGTTGTTCTCGGCGGTCGCGTCGGTAAAGTAGGAGAAGACCACTTCCTTGTTGGTGGGCTTGGGCCCCCAATAGCCGTCGAAGCGCTCGAGCGAGAGCGCCGAGCCGCGCCGCCACTCGCCGAGCTTGTAGGGGCCGGTGCCATCCTCCGAGGAGGTGATGTCCTTGGCGTTGTGGTCGACGATCCAGACATAGCTCAGGTTGTAGGGCAGCGAGATCGAGCGCGCCGAGAGCTTGATGACGACGGTTTCGGGATCGGGCGTTTCGACCGAGGCGATCGTCTTGAGGCTCGATTTGCGCGAGCTCTTCGAAGTCTCGGCCGTCACGCGCTCGATCGACGACTTGACGTCGGCCGAGGTGAGCTTGTCGCCCGAGTGGAAGGTGACGTTCGGCTTGAGCTTGAAGGTGTAGGTGAGGCCGTCCTCGCTCACCTTGTAGCTGTCGACGAGTTGCGGCACCACGGTGCCGGCATCGGTCAGCTGGAACAGCGCTTCATAGACGTTGCTGTTGAAGGCCTCGTTGATGCCCTGTCCCGCGCCCGCGGTGTTGTCGAGGTTCTGCGGCTCGTAGAGCGAGCCGATGTGGATGGTCGCGTCCGGGTTGAAATCGGCGGCCAGCGCGGCCGGGGCGGCGGGGGCGAGCAGCGCGGTCGCGACGAGTGCGCCTCGCAGCAGGTCACGAGCGGCAATACTCTTCATCGGAAACTCCATGATCTTTCTGGCGGCGGGCTATGCCGGCTTCCGCGTGACGTTCTACAGGGGCAGGGGCCAAAGCACTACGGGATCGACGAATATTCCATTTGCCTCGCCCCGGGCACCCGGAACGAGTTTTCCGTCCAACCCCCGCCCGGCAGAACGCCCCGCCGGCGCGGCCCGGGGCCGGGGCGGGCGCTAGGGCTGCCCGGTCTCGAGAGCCGTGAGGGCGGCGCGGTCGAAACCCCGCACGGTGAGCCAGATGCCGAGCGAGAGCTCCCAGAAGAACTCGGGGATGGTGGCAATCGCCTGCGGCGTCGAGCCGGCTTCGATCACGCCGAAGAGCACGGCGAAGCCGGCGGCGAGAATGGCCGGGCCGCCGACGAGGCCGAGGATGGAAAAGTAGCGGGGAACGAGGCGCGTCTTCCACATCATGTAGCCGAGGACGAGGCCGTTGCCGACGCCGACCACGACGCCCGGCCCCAGCCGAAAGGTCCAGTCGTGCAGCGCGACCAGCGCCTGCCCGGCGACCGTGAGCGTCGCCGGGTCCGCCTGGCCTGCCTGAAGCCGGAGCGTGTCGAGCGCCATCAGCGCCAGAATGCCCACCGCGATGAAGCCGCATTCGGTCAGGCGCGCCGCCACATAGCCGAGGCTGAGCACCTCGAAGCGCCGCCGCAGCACCGGATAGAGGGTGAGCGCCGTGCCGATATTGGCGAGGATCAGCATGAGTTCGAGGAGCGCGCCCCAGGAGATGCCCGTGTCGAACCCGCCGCCGAGGACGAAGGCGGGATCATGCAGCGCCGGGGCGTAGAAGGTGACGACCGGCGGAATGGACGTGACGAAGGTGACGAGGAACAGCACCCCGGTGAGGCGCGCCAGGCGCTGCGACTCCTCGAAGGAGCGGCGCGGCGCGACGTCGGCCTGGGTGGCGGATCCGGCAGGAAAAGGCGAGGCGAAGCAAGGCGACGTGGTGATCGTGGTCATCGGGCCCTCGCGGGGTTGAAGTGAACGTCACTCTTCTACCCCGCCGGCGATCTTTGCGAAACGCGCGTCCCGCTGGGCCCCGCGATCCTGCGCGCCGGCGGAGCCCGGTCGAGGAGGCGCCTAGCGGTTGATGTCGATTTCCATCACCCAGCCGGTCACCGGCGAGGTGATGAGGCACCAGCCCTGCACGCACCGGTTGATGCCGACCTTCGTGCCGCCGATGAGCGGGGCGACGGCCGTCGAGCCGCCGGGGCTGTCATAGGCCGCCGTGCGCGGCGGAATGATCGTGCCCGAGCCGCCGCCCACATTGTAGCCGCTGGTGTTGGTGGTGCCCGCCGGGGCGCTGCCGGAGGATTGGTCGTCGGCCGGCTGGCCGCCATCGTCGCCCCCGCCATCGTCATTGGTCGTCTGGTTGCCCGCCGGCTTCATCTCCCAGGGCGGGGTGATGTGGTGCCGGCGATACCATCTGAGGCTGTGCGTTGCCCCGAGCGCCGCGCTCGCCATGTCGGCGGCGGCGAAAAAGGCAAGGCCGAAGAGCAGGGCGGAAAAGAGGGTCTGGCGCGGGCGCATTGTTGGGGTCTCCCCGTGGCGGAGGCGGCAGGCTGGGCCCGCCGCCCGCGCCCGTCATCCACCAGATGGTGGAGGCGTCCCCGGACGGGTGCTCCGTCCGGGGAGGGCGCCGTTGTCCCCTGAGGCGCCGCGCCGCGTCGGTCCGTTGCGGCGCTGAGGGGCCGCCTTGGCCTATCCTCCCAGCCCCCCGGGGAAGGGAATCAGGCGAAGCCTGGTGGAGGGAGGCGCGCCCGGTGACCCAGGAACTGGACAGCCGCCCTGTCCCATGTCCTTACTCTTGCTCACAACGGCCGGCTGCAGCGTCTCGTTCGAAGCGCCGGCCCCGCAAGGTAATCGAACGTCCATGACTCCCCAGGAATTCGTCGGCAAATGGAAGGGCGTCGAGCTGTCCGAGCGCTCGGCGGCGCAGCAGCATTTCCTCGATCTCTGCGACCTGTTCGATCATCCCAAGCCTGCCGCGGTCGACAAGCTCGGCGAGGAGTTCACGTTTGAGCGGGGCCTGACCAAGACCGGCGGCGGCAGCGGCTTCGCCGACGTCTGGAAGAAGGGCTTCTTCGCCTTCGAATACAAGAAGCAGAAGCGCAGCCTCGATGCCGCTCTCGAGCAGCTGACGCGCTATGCCTCGGCGCTCGAAAACCCGCCGCTCCATATCGCCTGCGATACGCAGCGCTTCAAAATCGTCACGGCCTGGACCAATCTCGTCCCGGCGACCTATGAGCTCGGCCTCGACGACCTGCTCGATCCCGACAAGCGCCGCATCCTGTGGAACGTCTTCCACGACCCGGATGCCCTTCGGCCGGACAAGACGCGGGAAAAGCTCACCCGCGACGCGGCCGACAAGTTCACCACCATTGCAGACCGCCTGAACCATCGCCACCCTGACCGCGCGGCGGTCGCGCATTTCGTCAACCAGCTCGCCTTCTGCTTCTTTGCCGAGGATGTGGGCCTGCTGCCCGCCGTCAACGAGCGCGAAGGCTATTTCACCCGCCTGCTGAAGAACGCCCAGAAGAACCCGGCGCGCGCCAAGCCCATGCTCGACGACCTGTTCGCCGCCATGCAGCATGGCGGCCCGCATGGTATCGAGGACATCAACCACTTCAACGGCGGCCTCTTCGACGACCGCCGCGCCTTGCCGCTCGAAGCCGACGAGTTGCGCATCCTGGCCGATCTTGGACGCCTCGACTGGGACCAGATCGACCCGACCATCTTCGGCACCTTGTTCGAGCGCTTTCTCGACCCCGACAAGCGCAAGCAGATCGGCGCGCACTACACCCCGCCCGACAAGATCATGCAGATCGTCGAGCCGGTCATCGCCCGGCCGCTCCGGGCAGAATGGGAGGCCGCCCGCGCCGAGATCGCCGGCTTTCTGGATGGCTCGATCAAGCCGCCGATGTCGCAGCTGCGAGCCGGCCAGCGCATGCGGCCCCTCGATGCCGCCATTGGCGTGCGCGAGAAATTTCTCGATAGGCTGCGGAATATCCGCATCCTCGATCCCGCCTGCGGCTCCGGCAATTTCCTTTATCTTGCCCTGTCCACGGTCAAGGACATAGAGAACCGGGCGCTGCTCGACTGCGAGGCGCTGGGCCTCCCGCCGCAGCCGCCCACCATCGATCCCGAAATCCTCATCGGCATCGAAATCAATCCGCTGGCCGCCGAGCTCGCGCGCACCACCATCTGGATCGGCTATATCCAGTGGGAAATCCGCAACCTCGTCGGCGTCGGCCAGCGCCCCATCCTGAAACGCCTCGACAACATCCAGTGCCGCGACGCGCTGGTTGCCCTCTCTTCCCCTCTCCCGCCTGCGGGAGAGGGTGGCGCGGCAGCGCCGGGTGAGGGCTCTCTTCCTCCCTCCCCCTTGTGGGGAGGGATCGAGGGTGGGGGTGGGCCGGGGGCGCAGAGTCTGCCGCCCACCCCCGCCCCCAACCCCTCCCCACAAGGGGGAGGGGAGCCGACCGTGACCTACGTCGAGGCCGATTGGCCCGAGGCCGAGTTCATCGTCGGCAATCCGCCCTTCCTCGGCGGCAAGCGGCTGCGCCGCGAGCTCGGCGATGCCTATGTCGAAACCCTGTTCGAGGTTTTCGACGGCCGGGTACCGCGCGAGGCCGACCTCGTGACCTATTGGTTCGAGAAGGCACGCGAGCAGATTGCCGCCGGCAGGGCGAAGCGCGCTGGGCTCGTCTCCACCAATTCCATCCGCGGCGGCGCCAACCGAAAACTGCTGGAGCGCGTCGTCGCCGATGCGCCGATCTTCGAAGCGTGGAGCGACGAGCCGTGGATCGTCGAAGGCGCGGCGGTGCGGGTGAGCCTCGTGTGCTTCGGGAAGGGTTTGCCCGGCGAGGCGATGAGCCTCGACGGCCAACCGGTCGTCGCCATCGCGCCCGATCTTGCCGCGACAGCCGCCGATCTGACCAAGGCGAAGCGCCTCCGCGAGAACTTCGACGTGGCTTTCATGGGCGATACCAAGGGCGGCACCTTCGATATTCCGGGCGAGCTGGCGCGGCATTGGCTGCGCGAACCGCTCAATCCCAACGGCCGCCCCAGCAGTGATGTCATCCGCCCCTGGGTCAATGGCCTCGACGTTACCCGTCGTCCGCGCGACATGTGGATCATCGATTTCGGCACCGCCATGAGTGAGGCGGAAGCGGCGCTCTATCAGGAGCCGTTCGCGCATATCCTTCGTGAAGTGAAACCCATCCGGGCCACTAACAACCGCGCGGTCTATGTGGAACGGTGGTGGCGGCATGTCGAGCCGAGACCGGCCATGGCGGCAACTCTTGGCAAACTGCAACGATTCCTCGTTACGCCGACCGTGGCCAAGCATCGGCTATTAGCGTGGGGCCAAGACGACACGTTACCCGACCATCAACTGATCGCCATCGCCCGCGACGACGACACCACCTTCGGCATCCTGCATTCCCGCTTTCACGAGGCCTGGTCGCTGCGGCTCGGGACCTCGCTTGAGGATCGTCCCCGCTATACCCCCACAACCACCTTCGAGACCTTCCCCTTCCCCGAAGGCCTGACGCCCAACATTCCGGCTGCCGATTACGCCGCCGATCCGCGCGCCATCCGCATCGCGGCGGCGGCAAAGGAACTGGACGAGAAGCGCCGGGCGTGGCTCAACCCGCCCGATCTCGTTGACATCATGCCGGAGATCGTCCCCACCGCGGCGCCCGGCGAGGCACCGGTCAAATATCCCGACCGCATCCTGCCAAAATCCGAGGAAGCCGCCGAAATCCTCAAGACGCGCACGCTCACAAAACTCTACAACGCCCGCCCGCAATGGCTGGCCGATCTGCACGACACGCTCGACCGCGCGGTCGCCGCCGCCTATGGCTGGCCCGAGGACATTTCGACCGACGAGGCGCTCCAAAGGCTGCTGGCGCTCAACCTCGAGCGTGCCGCGGCGGGCCGCTAGGCAGCCGGCGCGGCCTTGAGCATATCCTTGGTGCCGTCGCGGGGGTGCTGGTCCGGGCGGCGGCGGACCTCCCTTTGGTGAGCCCATACGCCCCATCCACCGCCTTCGGCGGTTCCCCTCCCCCGTGAACGAGGGAGGATCAGCCGGGGCCGCCGCTTATATCCGCCCCGGCCCACCGGGGAGGAGGACCAGGCGCAGCCTGGGGGAGGGGGCGGCCCTAGCGAAGGGCGCCGCTCCCGCCGGCCTTCGGCCCACGCTTCACCCGCCATTAACCCCATTTGCCCGCCGCCGCGGCGCCTGCTATCAGCGGCCATTCCGCGCCGACCGCGCCCTGAGACCCCATGACCACGCCCCTCGACCACATCCGCAATTTTTCGATCGTGGCCCATATCGACCACGGCAAGTCGACGCTCGCCGACCGGCTGATCCAGATGACGGGCGGGCTCGAGGCGCGCGAGATGAAGGAGCAGGTGCTCGATTCCATGGACATCGAGCGCGAGCGCGGCATCACCATCAAGGCGCAGACCGTCCGCCTCAACTACAGGGCGAAGAATGGTGAGGACTACGTCCTCAACCTCATCGAT
>DASZTU010000370.1:0-15028 GCA_035547975.1 Devosiaceae bacterium
CGACGAGTTCAGGACCGTGTTGACGTTGACGGCCACCGGCACGGCGGCGGGTGAGACCGAGCCAGTGTATCCGATTAAAATACCGTTGCCGGGATAGGTCGGAAATCCGAGGAAAAAGTTCGCATTGTTCGAAGTCACTCCGGTGACGGTGGTCCCGTCGCCGAAGTTCAGGGTGAACGGCCCCTGCGCGCTGCTGGGATTGTACTCGATGCCGCCATTCACGTTTCCGCTGGGCGACCCTGGGAAGAAGGTCGTGCCGAGACAGGTCACGGTGAAGGGACTTCCTCCCGGAATGGCGCCGCACTCGTTGTGATCCGCCGCCCGTGCGTTGCCGGGCGCGAACACCGACCCGGCGAGCCCCACCGCCGCCCCAAGGGCCACGCCGGCCGTCAAGATGAAAAGTTGTCGCGAGAGGACGGTCGACCCGAGGAGGGCCTTCTGAAATCCGGATCGCGTGGGCTCATTCGTCGTGGCGCGCGCTGTAAAACCTGCCTGCAACCGATGCGTCATCTCGCTCTCCAGAACACTGGCGCCGCAGCGCGTGCCCAATGACTCTCCATCGCCGCGCCAGACAGGCGCGCGCGTCCGGCGATGCCGGGAAATTCACAAAACGACAGTCGTCTCAGACCCTAGTCTCGGCGGGCAGCGAGTAATGCCTCGTCTCTTGTCAGAGCCCGCCAGATTACGACTCCGAGGCTAGCCAAGGGGTCCGGCAGGGTAAAGGACCTTAACCACTCATTAACCAATTGCATTTTAGGATGTGGCAGAGTTACATAATCAATACTGAAGACAATTTAGCCGTTTTTGGCTGGTTGAAAACCCGCCTTGGTCATTGACATAGCCTATTTGGGCTAATTCGCGAGGCGGCAGAGGGGAAATGGCCCCCGTGGAAGACGGCATTTTGGTCCCGAACCCGGCCGCGCCCGTCTGCTGCCCCGAGCTCGGCGGAATAGTCCAAGAAGGCGGACGCAAATAATCGCACTTGCACTTCAGACCAAAATCGGCACGAAGTCGTGATATTATTTTTTAAATTCGTTCTGGGAGTGCTTCTTTGAATGAACCCGTCAATTATATCGTAGCACGACGTCTTGGCGGAACGGTCGGGGAAACGGCGCTGCGCGTGCTGGACCCGATCTACCACAATGCCTTCCGGGCCCGGGGCTGGCACTCGGCGGCGCGGCAGCTCGCGCGCCTCACCGGTGGCATGGCCGCATTCTTCCTCAGCGAGGAGGACGGCACCTTTGAGGGCCGCGAGGCCGCGGCTGGAGCAGACACGCTCGCCGCGTATTTCCAATCCGTGCCGGAAACCATCGATTTTCAGACGATCGAAGCGGGGGCCGCCGGGGGCGGCACGAGGCGCGTCGTCCGCGTGCTGAAGCGGCGTTCGCGCGATGGCCGCAGCGCCGGCTTCGTCAGCGTCAGCGAGGACGAGGTGGTCGCGGACACGGCGTGGGCGGAGCAATTCCAGGAAATCTCGGCATTGCTGCGGGTCTCGCTCGCGGCGACGCTCGACCTCGCCTTCGAGCAGGATCACCTGATCCCGGCCGTCCTCGGGATGCTGGGCCTCCCGGCCATGACCCTCGACTACCGGGGTAAGGTGGTCACCGCCAATGCCGCGTTTCGCGACCCGCGCTTTCCCTGGACCGCAATCGAGGGCGAGACACTCCGGGTCGGCGGCAATCCCTCACATGAAGGGGTAACCAGGCTCCTGGCCGGGGGCCTCGTCGACGGGCAATCGATCCTGCTGCGCGACGGCCGAAGCGACAGCCAGCACAGCCTCCACTTTATCTCCGTGCCCGATACGATGAAGCTGGGGCTGATGCGGTCGCACGTGCTTGCGCTGGGCTCCCCGACGGGCGCGGCCTCGGCCGAAATCATCCGCTCATTGTTCACGCTGTCGCGGGCGGAATCGCAGCTGGCGCGGGACATCCTGCTCGGCCGCTCGATCGAGGAGATCGCGTCCCTGAGCGACAAGAGCATCCACACGGTGCGCAACCAGCTCAAGGGGTTGCTGTCCAAGACCGGGGCGCACAACCAGACCCAGCTGGCGACCCTGATGCACCGGCTGGTGCCATCTTTCGACGGCGGCTGAGGGCCCTTACCGGCAATGGTGAAGCCAAGTAATGGCGCGCCCTAAGAGATTCGAACTCCTGACCCCCAGATTCGTAGTCTGGTGCTCTATCCAGCTGAGCTAAGGGCGCGCACGCCGTTCGCCCGGATGAGCGCGGGACACGATCCCACGGCCGGGCGCCGGAACGCGGTCAGCCATACAGAAGCCTCAAACGCTTTGCAAGCACTCAGGCGGCAGGCTCGCCCGGGCGGCTACGGCGTCCGGACGGCTTGTGACGGCGCCTCGACGGCGTATAAGGCGGTGTTTTCGCCCCCGCGGCGCAAATGAGATTTTCGCATGTTCGTTCCGTTCGACCCCGGCCTCGATTGGGCCGCCTATGACTATGTCATCGTCGGCGCCGGTCCCGCCGGGCTGTTCCTCGCCGAAAAGTTCGCGCCGCGCGGCAAGGTGCTGATCCTCGAGGCGGGCGGGCGGGATCTCTCGCAGGCCCAGGGCGAGGGCTACTACGACATCGAGGTCACCGGCCGGCCCATCGGCTCGCTCGGCCGCCGGCTGTCGGTCTTCGGGGGCACCTCCAACCACTGGGGCGGCCACTCGCATCCGCTGAGCCCGCTCGTCTTCGCCAACCGGCCCGGCTTTCCGGGCTGGCCCATCGCCTATTCCGACTATGCGCTCCATCTCGACGAAGCGCAGGGCTGGCTCAACCTCGGGCCGTTCCCCAGCAAGACCACGCCGACCGGCATCGAGCGCGACCTGCTCGGGCGCACCCAGAATCTTGCGGCCCTCCACTTCCAGTTCTCGAATCCGTTGCGGCACTTCGGCGACGCCCCCACGCAGGCCCGCTACGCCGAGCTCGCCGGCATCGACATCGTCCTCGATACGCGCGTCACCGACATCCGGCTCGATGCGGGCGGCACGCGGGTCGAAAGCCTCGACGTCTTTCACCTGCCGAGCGCCCGCACCGCGACCGTCCCCGTCAAGCTGTTGTTCCTTGCGACCGGGGGCATCGAAAACCCCCGGCTCCTCTTGTGGTCGGCGCGCAAGTATGCCGCCGGAAACCCCCTGGCCGGGGGGCCGAACGCGCTCACCGGCAAGTATTTCATGGAGCATCCCTCGCTCTCCCCGGCCGAGATCTACATCGACGGCCGGACCGACATTTCGGCCCTCGCCCAGCACGCGGACGGCAGCCGCATGGTCAATGTGGTGCTGCGGCCGACGGACGAGTTTCTGGCGAAGCACGAACTCACCCGCTTCGCCATGCATTTCCAGGAGAACCCGCAGCCGGCGACGACCGATGTCGAGATCGTCACGGCGGCCGACTACTTCGTGACGCAGTCGCCCTCCTATGTGCGCATCATGCCGTTCTTCATCTTCGAGCAGACGCCGGACCCGCAAAGCTACGTCACACTGTCGCAGAAGCGGGGCGCCGACGGCACGCCACTGGCGCGGCTCAACTGGTACATCTCCGACGAGGAGGTCGCGCGCTACCGCCGCGGCATCCAGCTGTTCTGCGGCCTCCTCAACCAGCACGGCCTCGCCAAGACCCGCTTCGTCGGCGACGCGGCCGGGCCCGACTGGTCGAAACTGCAGTTCGGCGATGCCGCCCACCATATGGGAACGACCCGCATGGCGCACGCGGCTTCGGGCGGCGTGGTCGACGCCAACCTCCAGGTGTTCGGGCTCTCCAACATGTTCGTGACCGGCGCCTCGGTGTTTCCCACCACCGACATCGTCAACCCGACGCTGAACCTCATGGCGCTCACGGCGCGCCTCGCCCACTTTGTGCTCGCCCGCGCCGAGACCGCGGTCGGCGGCATCTACCGCTTCGGCAAGGGGCGGGACGCCGACAAGGCGCTCGGCACCGGGTGGGCGGTGCCGGAGTTTGCCGGGGTCTGGAGCGACGGCGACGTCGCCTCGCTGAAGCTCGACCGGCGCGGCGCGACGACCCTGACGTTCCAGGCGGGAGCGGCCGGCACCGCACAGGTCGAAGTCCAGGTCAATGGCGCGAGCGTCTATAGCGGCCCGGCCAACGGGCTCTCGGGCAAGCCGCTGCCGGCCGGCAGCGAGGAAACGCTGGCGCTCGAGCTGCATTTTTCCCAACTCGACCCCGCGACGGACGCCAGCGGCAACGCCGGCCGGCGGGGGGTGTTTCTCCAGACGGTGACGCTCAAGTGACAGACGGATTGAAGCGACGCACGGTACTGATCGGCGGGGTGGTCGCGACGGCCGCCGTCGTCGCGGCCGGCGGCGGCTACGCGGCGCTGCGCCTCCTGCCGGCGAGTTCCGCCGACGACGAGGAGGCCGGCTACGCCAAGCTGCTGGCGGCGGTCGAGGAAGACTACGTCAACGGCCGCGTGGTCGAGCACCAGGGCTGGGTGATGTCCCAGCACGAGTTCGATACCCTCGCCAATCGTGCGGCCGAGGCCGCCAAGGACCGCCCCGCCATCGGTTGAAACCGGTTGGCCGCCCCACCTCAGACCCTGAGGCTCTGTGGCAGCGCGATGTCGAAACGCGTGCCCGTTTCCTCGGGCACATAGGTCAGCCGGCCGCCATTCCCCTCGGTCAATTCGCGCGCGATGGCGAGGCCGAGCCCCGTGCCCCCGGCCCGGGCCGAGCCCTCGAAGGCGACGAAGAGGTTCTGGCGCGCCCGCGGCGGCAGGCCGGGGCCGTTGTCCCTTATGCTCAGCGTCACGCCTTCGGCACTTTCGACAAAGCCGATGGAGACGGCAGGCCCCGTGCACTTCCCGTTGGCGAGCGCGTCCTCGAGCGCCTCGCGGGCGTTCTTGAGGAGGTTGGTGAACACGCGCGCCAGCTGCTCGGGGTCGGCGCGCACGACGATGTCGTCGGGTACCTCGTTGGTGACCCTGATCTCGGGGTGGGAGACGAGCCCCGCATCGATGATGGATTCGTCCATCAGGGCCCTGAGATCGACCGGCACCGGTTTTGGTGGGGCCCCGCTCTGGCGGCCGTAGTCGATCACCGACTGGGCAAAGCCGATCGCCCGGTCGAGGGTGTGGACGAGGCGCGGGGCGAGGCGCTGCACCTTGGGGTCGTCGAGATTGGCCACCTGGTCGGAGAGGAGCTGGGCGCCGGTCAGCGTGTTGCGCAGGTCGTGGTTGATCTTGGCGACGGCGAGCCCCAGGTCGGCAAGGTGCCGGCGCTGCTTGAGCATCGAAAAGAGGTCCGCTTCCATCGCCGCGAGTTCCTGCTCGACGACGCCGATCTCGTCGCGGCGGCGGGACGGGCTGATGATGAGGCTCGCGTTCTCCGGCGCCTGGCGGTAGGCGACGATGTTACCGGTGAGGCGGCGGATCGGGCCGATGACGATGCGGCGCAACAGCAGGAAGATCACGATGGCCGTCAGCGCGGCGATGACCAGCGATATGCCCGCGATGTTGCGCGAATAGGCGAGGAGCTCGGCCCTGAGCGGCGCCTCGGCCGTGAGCACTTCGACCTGGCTGCCGGACGCCTCGTCGACGTCGCCGACAATGCGCAGCGTCCGGTCGCCGCCGTTGACGAGGGTATCGAGCGCGCCTTCGACGAGCGTCACCGGATCGTTCATGCGCATGTCGGCGGTGACCGCCTCGCGCGGCATCGGTGCGTTGTCGAGCTCGATCAGCTGGCTCTTGCCGGCGCGGCGATAGACGATCGCCGTCGCGCCCGCCGAGTTGAGCAGGTTGTCGGTCACCATCTTGGGGACGTTCATCACGTCCGGCACCGCGTCGATGACGCGCGCCGCAACGATGCCGATGCGCAGCTTGTCGTTGAGCCAGGCCTGGCGATAGTTGCCGAGGGACGGCAGGTAGATGACGACCTCGACGGCGAGGATCACCAGGATGATCGCGGCGATGAGCTTCACCGAGAGCCCGGAAAGCGGCCCCGGCATGGCGCGTGGTTCGTCTGTCATCTCACGCCATTATAGGACCGCGGCAGAGCGCGTCGAGGGTGCTCATCGGCGCGGCAAACGCTGCCGCACGGCATTCATCAGGCGTGTGAGGGGGCCCCGCACCTCGCTCCGCGCCGCCTCGGCGGCGAGCCCCTGCACGACTTCCCCGAGGGTCGGATACGGCGCGATGAAGTTCCGGAAATGGGCGATCCTCATGCCGTTGCCGATGGCAAAGCCGAAGAGCGAGATCATCTCGGCCGCCCCGGTTCCCACGATCCCCGCGCCGAGCAGGCGCCCCTCCTTGTCGGTCACCACCTTGACGAGGCCATAGCTCTGCCGCTCCGCCCGGGCGCGATCGTTCTCGGCGAAGGAGAAGCGCAGCACGCGCCGGTCGGGGCGGCCGCGCGTCCGGAACTGCGGCTCGGTGACGCCGATCTCGGCGATTTCGGGATCGGTGAAGATGGCGGTGGGAATGCGGCCCGCATCATAGCGGACCCGTTGCCCGAGCAGCGCCGCGCGCACGACGAGATCGGCCTGGTGCTCGGCCGCATGCGTGTGCTGGGCGGCGCCGGCGGCATCGCCGATGGCGAAGACGCGGGGGTTGCTGGTCCGCAGGTCCGGCTTCAGCGCCAGGTAGGGAGCCCCCCGCTGCCGCCGCGATATGCCCGCCTTGGCAAGGTCGAGATCGTCCACATTGGGCACCCGGCCGGCCGCCACGAGGATGTGGGAGGCGTCGAGCACCTCGCGCCCTTCTGCGTTTTCGACGGTGACGCCGACGCCGAGGCTGCGCGCCGTGACTTCAGTGACCCGGCTGAAGGGGAGGATCGCCACCCCCTCCTCCACCAGGCGGCGCAGCGCGATCTCGCTCAGCTCGGGATCGATGTCGCCGAGGGGCGTTTCGATGTCGACGACGGTCACCTCGGAGCCGAGCCGCCGGAACGCCTGGGCGAGCTCGATCCCGACCGGGCCGCCGCCGATCACCACGAGGTGCGTGAGCTTGCGCGGATTGTCGAGGATGGAGGCGCTGGTGAAAAAGGGCACGGTCTCGAGCCCGGCGATCTCCGGAATGACCGGCCGCGCGCCGGTCGCGATCACCGTGTGCCGGGCGCGGATGCGCTGGTCCCCCACCGTGACGGTCTGCCGGTCGGTGAAGCGCGCTTCCCCGCCGATGAGCTGCACCCCGAGCGCGAGCAGATGCTCGGGCGTGGCGTAGCCGCCCACCGCGTCCACCACCTCGTGCACATGGTCGAACACGCCGCGGGCATTGATCTTGGGCTCGGCATTGGCGATGCCGAAGGGGGCGGAGGAACGCAGCAGCTGGGCGCGGCGACCGGCTGCAAGGAGGGCCTTCGAGGGGAGCGCCGCCGCGTTTAGGGAATCGCCGCCGAGCGGCCCCTTTTCGATCAGCACGACGGAGGCGCCGAATGCCCGGGCGCGCCGTGCGACCGCAAGCCCTCCGGCGCCGCCGCCGATGACGCAGATGTCGGGAGTAAGGAACTCCGCCATGGAGGATTCCCTGCTGTGACGCTCGGCCGGTGCAAGAGAAACAGAATTGTCTGCCGCGCGCGCAGAAAACCACAGGCACCGGCCTTAAGGCAATGATAGGACGGCCAGAAAAGCGCCCGGCCCACAGCCGGCGTGAAGCGGTCCACAGCCGGCGACCCGCCCGGCTGCGGCAGGCCCCGCTCGCGTTGACTTCACGGGCGCAATTTTCTATAAGCCCCCCGAGCCTGCCACCCTTCCGCTGCTTGCGGGAGCGGGTGGTGATTTCCTTTGCGCACCTGCATTCAGAGGAACCACGCCCGGCGTGGTCTAGATCATGAAGCGTACTTTCCAGCCGAGCGTGCTCGTGCGTGCCCGCCGCCACGGTTTCCGCGCGCGCATGGCCACCAAGAACGGCCGAGCGATCCTCAACCGCCGCCGCGCCGTCGGCCGCAAGAAACTGTCGGCGTAAGGCAGTCGGCCGATGGCGGCCGGGCCGCAAGGCAACAAGGGCCTTCGCCGGCTCACCAAGAGGTCCGAATTCCTGAGGGCCGCCCGAGGCGTGCGGGCGGGGCGACCGCGGTTTGCGCTGCAGGCGGTGCGGTCGGCCGGGCCGCTGCCGGGGATCGGCCTCACGGTCTCCAAGCAGTGCGGCAATGCGCCCGCGCGCAACCGCATCAAGCGACGGCTGCGCGCCGTCGTCGGGGCTTGCGCCACGGGCTTCCGTCCCCAACATGACTACGTGCTTGTCGGCCGGCGCGATGCGCTGACGGCACCCTTCGACGAGCTTGTGGGCGATCTCGCCCAACTGCTCGAGCGCGTCCACAACCCCAAGCCGAAACGGCAAGCTGCCGAGGGCTCCCGGAACGAGCGAACATGAAAGATAGCCGCAACGTCATCCTTGCCATCGTGCTCAGCATCGCGGTGCTGTTCGGGTGGCAGTATTTCGTCGCGGGGCCGGCGGCGGAGCGCGCGCAGAAAGCCGCCCAGCTCGCCCAGCAGCAGCAACAGGCGCAGGCGACCCAGGCGGCGCCGACGCAGGCCACGGTCGGCAGCGCCGTCGTGCCGGACGCCGTGAACGGCGCCACCTACAAGACCCGGGAAGAGGCGGTCGCCTCGACCCAGCGCGTCAAGATCGACACGCCCTCGCTGACCGGCTCGATCAACCTCACCGGCGGGCGGCTCGATGACCTGTCGCTCAAGAAGTTCCACGTCGACGTTTCCGACCAGAGCCCCATCATCACGCTCTTGACGCCGGCCACGGCGCCCGACGCCTATTTCGTCGAGCAGGGGTGGGTCACGAGCGGCGGCGGCCTGAAGCTCCCCGACGCCCAGTCGGTGTGGACGGTGGATGGCGGGACGGGGGCGCTCACCCCGACGACGCCGGTCACCCTCTCGTGGGACAATGGGCAGGGCCTCGTCTTCCACCGCAAGTTCGCCGTCGACAGCGACTATCTCTTCACCGTGACGCAGTCGGTCGACAACAAGACCTCGGCGCCGGTGACGCTCTTCCCCTATTCACAGGTCACGCGGCACGGCACGCCCGCCATCGACAACGTCAATGGCTGGATCCTGCATGAGGGCGCCGTCGGTTTCCTCACCGACAAGAACCTCGTCGACTTCAAGTACCAGGACCTGCAGAAGGACCAGCAGCAGGACATCAATTCGAACGGCGGCTGGCTCGGCTTCACCGACAAGTATTTCTCGGCGACGGTGATCCCCGACCCGGGCAAGGCGATCGCGGCGCGCTTCTCCTACACCAACCCGCAGGGCACCGACGTCTACAAGGCCGCCTTCGTCGACAAGAACGCCATCACCGTGGCGCCCGGCCAGACCGCGACGGACAACAACTACGTGTTTGCCGGCGCGAAGGTGGAATCGGTCATCTCGGCCTACCAGGCGCAGTACCATTTCGACCACTTCGACTTCATGATCGACTGGGGCTGGCTGAGCTTCCTCACCCACCCGATCATCTTCAAGCTGATCCAGTTCTTCCACAGCGTGACCGGCAATTTCGGCGTCGCGATCCTGTGCATCACGGTGCTGATGAAGCTGATCCTGTTCCCGCTCGCCAACCGCTCCTACGCCTCGATGGCGGCGATGCGGAACGTCCAGCCGCAGGTCAAGGCGCTGCAGGAAAAGTACAAGGACGACCGCGCCGCCCTGCAGCAGGCGACGATGGAGCTCTACAAGAAGGAAAAGATCAATCCGCTCGCCGGCTGTCTGCCGCTCCTGATCCAGATCCCGATCTTCTATTCCCTCTACACGGTGCTCTACATCACCATCGAGATGCGCCACGCCCCGTTCTTCGGCTGGATTCAGGATCTCGCGGCGCCCGACCCGACCAACATCTTTACCCTCTTCGGGCTGATCCCGTGGCACCCGGAGATGGTGCCGGTCTTCGGCCACTTCCTCAACATCGGCGTCTGGCCGCTGCTGATGGGCTTCACGATGTGGCTGCAGATGCGGCTCAACCCGCCGCCGCCCGACCCGACGCAGGCGGCGATCTTCCAGATCATGCCGATCATCTTCACCTTCACGCTCGGCACCTTCCCCGCGGGCCTCGTGATCTACTGGGCGTGGAACAACACCCTGTCGATCATCCAGCAATACGTGATCATGAAGCGGCACGGGGCGAAGGTGGACCTCCTCGGCAACACCGCCGCGAGCTTCCGGCGAACGCCGGGAGCGGACAAGGCGGGCGGATAGCGTGCCGGAGGCCGTTGCCCCGACCGACGCATTCATCGAAGCCGGGCGATTGCTGTTCGCCCGGCCTTTCGTTTTCGTCAAAGGCTGCGTGAGGATCGCCGACCTGCCGGCGATGGATCGGGTGGAAGTCGCGTTTGCGGGCCGCTCCAATGTCGGAAAGTCATCGCTGATCAATGCGCTCGTCGGCATGAAGGATCTGGCGCGGACCTCCAACACGCCGGGGCGGACACAGGAGCTCAACGTCTTCGAGTCCGCCGACGCCCCGCTGCGCATCGTCGACATGCCCGGCTACGGGTTCGCGCAGGCGCCGAAGCCGAAGGTCGAGGCGTGGACGCGGCTGATCCACCAGTACCTGACCGGGCGGGCGACGCTGCGCCGCGTCTACGTCCTGATCGACGGGCGCCATGGGCCGCGTGGCAATGACGTCTCGGTGATGAACGAGCTCGACAACGCGGCCGTCAGCTATCAGGCGGTGCTTACCAAGGCCGACAAGCCCGGTCCCGCCGACCTTGCCGCCGCGGTTGCGGCCACGCGTGCGGCCATCGCCAAACGCCCGGCGGCGCATCCCGAAATCATCGTCACCTCGTCCCAGCGCGGCGACGGCATCGCCGAGCTTCGCGCGGAAATCGCAAAGCTCCTCGCCCACTGAGCCGGTTTTGAACCATCGGCCCGGTGCTCGCGTTGCATGTGCGCACTTAGAGGAGGGCGATCATGCCATCGCAATCGAAGGAACAGCGCGGCACCGTGGAGCGGGTGATGCACGAGTTCAAGGAAGGTGAGCTCCGCACCGGCCGCGGCAAGGGCCCGAAAGTCAAGAATCGCAAGCAGGCGATTGCCATCGCGTTGCACGAGTCGGGGTCCACCAACCAGGAGAGCCCGGCCAAGAACAAGGCGAACCTTGCCCGCACCAAGTCGAAGGAGCGCAAGGGCCAGACGGCCGAGGCCGAGAAGGAAGGCAAGCGCGCCCAGGACCGCACCGTCGCCAAGGGCGCTTCACGCGGCCGCTCGGGTGGCCGGTCGTCGCAGGCGGCGGGACCGACCAAGGCCGAACTCTACGAGCGGGCGCGGCGGCGCGGCATCGAAGGCCGCTCGAAGATGAGCAAGGCCCAGCTGCAGCGGGCGCTCAGCCACTGAGGCGCGACTGGGGGCGACAAAAATGGCCGCCGCGCCGGCGTGCCCTCGGCCACAAGTCGAGAGCGGGCGCAGCGGCCATCAGAGGTTGGTCCCGCACGGTGGAACGGACCAACACCCACGCTAAGCGGCCAGCAGCGGATCGTCACCCCTCATTTGGGTGAGGCATTTGCGAAGAAGGTCGCGATGGTGCGCGCGAGCGCGGGGCTGTCGGAGGGATCGGCCATCGACCCGATGGCGGCATCGACAACCTGGTCCGGTGCACGTCCCCGGCGCAGCTCGGCGAGCGCGATGGCGTAGGGGTCCTCGAACTCGGGGTGTGGCTGAAAGCTCAGGGCGGCGCCGTTGCCATAGAAGAGACCGGCATTCGGCGTGAAGTCGGAGGCGAGGATCACCTCGGCATCGCGTGGAGCCGTGATCACCTGATCCTGGTGGGAGCAGGCGACCGCGAAGGCATCCGCCGGCACGGCAAAGCGACCCGTATTGCCACGAACGGCGTAGCGGTGCCGGCCGAGGCCCCAGCCCTTGTCCGACTTGCGCACGTCGCCGCCCAGGGCGTCCGCCATTATCTGGTGCCCGAAGCAGATGCCCACCATCGGCGTTTTGACGGCATAGGCCCGGCGGATGAAATCGCGTAGCGGTGCCATCCAGGGCAGATGGTCGTCGTAGACGCCGGCCGCCGAACCGGGGATGAGGATCGCCTCGAGCCGGGCGGGATCGGGGAAAGGCTCGCCCTCCGAGACGCGCATGACGTCATAGTCGTAGGCCGCACCAGCCTCGGCGAACATTCGTGCGAACATCGGCGCGTAGGGACCGAAGCGCGGCCGCAGCGCCTCCGGCACCTCGCCAGCCTGGATGATGGTGAGCTTCATGATGCGCGAGAGATAGGACAGGCACGTGCACCTGCCAAGCGGGCGAGACTGCGTGGCGGCGATGCGCCGGGCGCAAAAGAAAACCCCCGCCGGTGGCGGGGGAAGTGTCCTCTATGTCGGAGACATACGGAACGCGCGAAGGGGCCTCAGGTTGCAGCCGGCGTGAATTTCAGCGCCACCCCATCCATGCAGTAGCGCAGGCCGGTGGGCGGCGGCCCGTCGTCGAACACGTGCCCCAGATGGCCGCCGCAACGCCGGCAGTGCACCTCGGTGCGCTGATCGCCGAACGAAGTGTCCACCATGGTGGCCACCGCGTTGGGGAGAGGCTGGTAAAAGCTCGGCCAGCCGGTGCCGCTCTCGAACTTGGTCTTGGCGTCGAACAGCGCCAGGTCACAGCCGGCGCAGGAGAAGATGCCGGCCCGGTGCTCGCTGAGGAGCGGAGAGGTGCCGGGATATTCGGTCCCCTGCCGCCGCAGCACGTCGAACTGTTCCGGCGTCAGCTTCTTGCGCCATTCATCGTCGGTCATCGACACTTCGAACGTGCCGGGTACCGGCTCGCCCTCGTTCCCGAAGGCGAGGTTGCGCGTGCCGAGCGCCAGCGCGCCGAAGCCGGCGAGCGCCGTTCCACCCAGCAACAGAGAGCGCCTGTTCATTCTTCTTCTCCCACTCGCTTGTCTGCCCGCCTCGTCCCGATGGGGAGGCGGAATTTCTCCGTTGCAATCTACCGCCGGGGTCCGGACACCTGCACGTCAAAAGGCCGTGTCCCGGACGTGAGCGAGGGCGCTCGCGCCTCAGATCGCCATTGCGGTGCCGACCGCGACCACCGGCCCCTGGGCCTTGCCGGTCGGCGAGCCGCCCTTCTGCTCGAGCGTCACCGCGAGCACGGTGCCGGGCCCGAAAGCCTGCTTCACCGAAGGCGGCATGGCGACGTTGGACTTGTCCATGGGGATCACGCCCATCGAGATTGGGGCGTTCTTGCCCTCGATGGCCCAGAGCTCGAAATCCTTGTCCGGCACCGCCGACCCCGAGAGCGCGGCGAGGCGCAGCGTGCCGGCGCGCCGGTCGTAGAAGGCCACGAACTTGACGTCGCTCCCCGCCGCCTCGAGGGCCGCCACGAGTTCGGGCCCGGTGAGCGGCGGGCGGGGCAGGAGATCGACCCCGACGGCCACGATCGCGAGCGCAAAGCCGGCGGCGGCGAGGCCGCGCCAGAAACCGAGGCTGTTCCAGAGCCGGGCGCGCCCCTCACGGGCTGGTGCCGCCGGAAACAGCCGTCCTTCGATGCGCTCGAGGACGCCCGCGGGTGGCGCCGCCTCGGCAAAGCCCTCATCGAGCGTGCCGAGCCGCCCGCGCCAGAGGCGATATTCGCGGCGCAGCTCGGGATCGGCCGCGATGCGGCGGCGCATCACTTCGTGCTCGGCCGGATCGAGCAGGCCGAGCGCGAATTCGGCGACGAGGACGCGGTCCTCCCCTCCCCCTTCGCCCTGTTCGTCCCTGCTCATGCCGAAAGGCACTCCCGTAGCTTGATCAGGCTCCGCCGGAGCCAGGTGCGCATCGTGTTGAGCGGCACGTCGAACCGCGCCGCCAGTTCCTCATAACTGTAGCCGTCGAGATAGGCGCCGCGCACGGCCTCGGCGCGGTCCGCCTCGAGCTCGCCGAGGCAGCCATCGATGCGGCCCCGCTCGCCCTGCCCGATCGCCGCGGTCTCCGGATCCGGCGCGCCGTCGGCGATCTCGAGCGCGGCATCGAGATCATCCGCCATCGGCTTGCGGCCGCGCAGCATGTCGAGCGCGTGGTTCCGGGCGATGGCCACGAGCCAGCTGATCGGGCTATAGCCGCCCGCCGCATAGCGATCGGCGCGCTGCCACACCTTGACGTAGACCTCCTGGAGCGCTTCCTCGGCTTCCGCGCGGTCCTTCAAGATACGCAGCGTCACCCCGAAGAGTTTCGCGCTGGTGCGGTGATAGAGGGCGCGGAAGGCGGCGCGGTCGCGCAACGCCGTGCGGGCAATCAATTCGTCGATCTCGGCGGTTGACTGCGACATGCATCAGTCTTACCTCGCGCCCGCTGCGCTTGCCTATCCCCCCGGCGGCGGCCCGGCTTTCACGTTTGCCGAGGGCAAAGGCGGTTTCGCCGTCCCCGGAATCCGCTATAGGAAAGTCGCTCCATGGACACCAAGCGCACCATGCCGGACATCGAATCGTTCTCCCGCGACGCCGCGATCCTGTCGCAGGCCCTGCCTTACATGCAGCGCTACGAGGGAAAGACCGTCGTGGTGAAATATGGCGGGCACGCCATGGGCGAGCAGACGCTCGGGCGCGCCTTCGCCCGCGACATCGCGCTCCTCAAGCAGTCGAAGGTCAACCCGATCGTCGTGCATGGCGGCGGGCCGCAGATCGCCTCGATGCTCAAGAAGCTCGGCATCGAGAGCAAGTTCGAGGGGGGGCTCAGGGTCACCGACCAGCGGACGATGGAGATCGTCGAGATGGTCCTCGCCGGCTCCATCAACAAGGAGATCGTGGCCCTGATCAACGCCGAGGGCGAGTGGGCGATCGGGCTTTGCGGCAAGGACGGCAACATGGTCTTTGCCAAGAAAGCCCGCAAGACCGTGGTCGACCCCGATTCGCACATCGAGCGCGTGCTCGACCTCGGCTTCGTGGGCGAGCCGGCCGAGGTCGACCGGACGCTGCTCGACCTCCTCGCCCGCTCGGAGATGATCCCGGTGATCGCCCCGGTCGCGCCGGGGCGCGACGGGGCCACCTACAACATCAATGCCGACACCTTTGCCGGGGCCATTGCGGGGTCGCTCGGGGCCAAGCGCCTGTTGTTCCTCACCGATGTGGATGGCGTGCTCGACCGCAACAAGCAGCTCATTCCCGA
>DASZTU010000371.1:0-6749 GCA_035547975.1 Devosiaceae bacterium
TGAAACGACGGGGACTATTCCTGCGCCGAAGACCCGGGGCCGCGTCGCTGCCCGCTGAAGCCAGCTAGGTGCCGTAGCTCTGGACCAGGCTGCCCGCCACCAGCGACCAGCCGTCGACCAGCACGAAGAAGATCAGCTTGAACGGCAGCGAAATCACCACGGGTGGCAGCATCATCATGCCCATCGACATGAGGACGGACGCCACCACCATGTCGATGACGACGAACGGCACGAACAGCAAAAAGCCGATCTCGAAGGCCCGGCGGAGCTCGGAGATCATGAACGACGGAACGAGGAGCTGGAGCGGAACGGCTTCGGGAGTCGCCGGCGCCGGATTGCCCGAGAGGTCGTAGAAGAGCTTCAGGTCGTCCTGCCGGACATTGGCCATCATGAACTTGTGGATCGGGGCGGCGCTTCGGTCGAATGCCTCGTTGACCTGGATTTGGCCCGCGAGGAGCGGCGCGACGCCCTGGTCGTAGCTCTGCTGCAGGGTCGGCCACATGATGAAGGCCGTGAGAAAGAGCGCGAGCGACACCATCACCGAATTGGGTGGCGCCGTCTGTAGGCCGATCGCGGCGCGCAGCAGCGACAACACCACGATGATGCGGGTGAAGCTCGTCACCATTACGAGGATGGAGGGGGCGAGCGACAGCACCGTGAGCAGCCCGATGAGCTGCACGGCACGCTCGGTCAGCGTCGTGTTGTCGCCGAAATTGACGGAAATGTCCTGCGCGCAGGCGACGCCGGGAAACAGGACGAAGGCGAGGAAGCCGAGCGCAGCAATCAGCTGCGGGAGACGGACCCGCCGCGGGCGGCCTCGCCTAGTAGTCCTCCCGCTGGCCGTCGTCGTCGGCGTCGTCTCCGGCTCCCCGTCCGCTGCCCTCGCGGATGGCGCTGAAGGGCATTATCCGGCCCGTTTTAGGTGAGTCGGTGTCGGGGTGAACCGAATTGTCGGGCATCTGCGGCATTATCCCCGGTTCCATGCGGGTGACGGGCCGCATGAGGCCGGTGTGCCGCAGCGAGGAGGGCCGCCGGGCACCGGGCCCACGCCCGAGCTCGCGCAGCCGCTCGAGCGCGCCGCGCGGTGCCTGCTGGTCATTGCTCGGGATGGGAATGACGGTTTCGGGCAAAGGCGGGCGCTGGGGGAGCGGCCCGCGGCGGAGCGGGGACTGCGGCAGTGATTGCGGCTGCGCCGGTGGCTGTGGCTGCACGTGCGGTTGGGCATGGACGGCCTGTGGCGCAGCGGGGGTAAAACTGGTCGTGCCCGCGCCGGGCTGACCGGGCTGGGGGCCGCGCCGTCCGGCTCCCGGGAGCGGCCGTGCCGAAGCCTGCTCCGCCTCCGTCGCAAAGCCGGCTTCGATCACCACGTCCTGCGGGCCGCCGGTGAGGATCAGGTGCTCGACATTGTCGCGGCGAATGATCACCAGCTGCCGCTTGCCGTCGACCGGCAGCGTGTCGACCACGGCCAGCCGCTTCTTGGCCCCACGGACGACGTTGTTGGAGGCGTTCATCACCACCTTGAGAAGCCAGAGGGTCAGCAGGATCAGGATGACGACGATGCCGAGCGCCAGCACCGCGTTGAGGAGCGCGTTGCCCGATCCTCCGATGAGGCTGGTCAGAAACTGCATGGCGGGGCTCCGGAGTGGCGACGAAGGAAGTCATGCCAGGCGGCAATTCTTACCCAGCATGCGCCGTGATTGTGCAAATTACGAGGCCAATCGCAGCGTCTCAGCGTCGGCGTTAACGGGCGGTTAACCATGACCCGGCAGGATTTGCCCATCGCCTGATGGAGTCTTGCCGTGAACGCCGCCGCCCTGCTCAACGCCATGACCGACAAGATGCGCTGGCACCAGCAGCGGCAGGACCTGTTGTCGCAGAACGTCGCCAACAGCGACACCCCCAACTATCGTGGTTTCGACCTCAGGCCGATCGACTTTGCCGCCGAGCTCGATGGCCTCTCGCTGCCGCCGGTCCGGCTCAGCACCGATGACGCGCGCGATCTCGCGGGAGCCGGCGGGGCGGGGGGATCGGCGGAACCCGAACAGCAGAACAATTTCGAAGTCACCCCCGAGGGCAATGGCGTGACCCTCGAAGACGAGATGATGAAAGTCGCCGCCAACCAGATGGACTACCAGGCCGTGACGACCCTCTACACCAAATCGCTGCAACTGATCCGGACCGCGCTCGGTCACTAGCATTGTCCCTCTGGCCGGACGGCACTCGGCCAGATCTTCGACGAAATCGCGCTTGCGGCAGGGTGACACCATTCCTGCCGAAACCACCCAGGGGAATAGATGAGCGACTTCACCAATTCGATGACGATCGCCGCCAGCGGCATGCATGCGCAAAGCGCCCGCATGACGGTGATCGCCGAAAACCTCGCCAATGCCGACTCCGCCGGCAAGACGCCGACCGACGAGCCCTACCGCCGTCAGATTCCAACCTTCCAGGCCGTCTACGACAGCGCGGTCGACGGCATGAAGGTCGAGATCGGGCAGGTTGCGGCCGACCAGTCAGCCTTCACGGAGCGCTACGAGCCGGGGCACCCGGCCGCCGATGCACGGGGCTACGTGAAGTACCCCAATGTCGACCCGCAGATCGAGGCCATGGACATGCGCGAGGCGCAGCGCAGCTACGAGGCCAACCTCAACGTCATCACGGCGACGCGCCAGATGCTGGGACAGACCCTCAACATCCTCAAGGGCTAGCTCTCGCCGCCCCGCCGCCCGCGCCCCAATAGAGAATCACCTCGATGTCGATCCCGTTTTCCGCCGCGGCCAACGCCTATTCGAACGCACAAAAGCTCATCGACCGTGGCCTCAAGGCTCCGGGCGATGTTGCCGATGGGGAAAGCCAAGGACCTGATTTTGCAAAGCTTTTGACCCAGGCGGTGCAGGGGGTGGTCGACACCGGTGCGCAGAGCGACCAGAAGTCGCTTGATCTGCTCAGCGGGCGGGGCAATCTCATCGACGTGGTGACCTCGGTCGCCCAGACGCAGGTGGCGGTCGAAGGTTTGGTGGCCGTTCGTGACCGGGTCATTTCGGCCTACGAAGACATCATGAAGATGCCCATCTAGGCCTCGATGCGGCGTCTTCGGTCGGCGACGCCGCTCGGCGCGCGTCGGGCAGGGAAGGGCAGGCGGTGAACGGGCCGGAAGTACTCGATGTGGGGCGGGACGCCATCTGGACGCTGGTGGTGGTCGCGGCGCCGATGATGCTCGCCGGGCTCGTGGTCGGCGTGATCGTCGCCCTGGTCCAGGCGCTGACCCAGATCCAGGAACAGACGCTCGTTTTCGTGCCGAAGATTCTGGCGATCTTCATCACCATGCTGCTGACGCTGCCGTTTCTCGGCGCGACGATGAACGGGCTGATGACGCGCATCGCCGGCCTCATCATTTCGGGCGGCTAGGGCGTGACCGTCGGGCTGACCTGGCTGCCGCAGACCGCGTTCCTGTTCATCCTGATTTTCGCGCGGGTTGGCACGATCCTGATGCTCATCCCGGCGCTCGGTGAGCAGAGCATACCGGCGCAGCTGCGCCTGACCTTTGCGCTCGCGTTCACGCTCGTGCTGCTGCCGCTGCTCTCGGGCACACTGCCGGTCCTGCCGGGCGATCTCGGCGCCATCGGCGTGCTGCTGCTGCATGAAATCGCCGTCGGCCTCGTTCTGGGGGCCGTCACGCGGCTCGTGGTGATGGCGACGCAGGTCGCGGGCGCGATCATCGCGTTCCAGACCGGCCTCAGCGTCGCCCAGGCGGCCGATCCCAACCAGTCCGGCATCCAGGGCGTGGTGATCGGCAACTTCCTGTCGATGCTCGGGATCACCCTCATCTTTGCGACGAACCTGCACCACTTCGCACTGTCAGCGATCGTGCAGAGTTATCGGGTGATGGGGCCGACCGACCCGCTGATGCCGTCCGATGCGCTGCAACTGGCCCTGCGGACGCTGGCCGAGACCTTTGTGGTCGGGGTGCAGATGGCGGCGCCCTTCATCGTCTTCGGGCTGGTGTTCAACGTCGGCATGGGCGTCCTTTCGCGACTGATGCCGGCGCTCCAGGTCTATTTCCTCGCCATGCCGGCCAACATCTTCGTCGGGCTGATCCTGCTCGCGGCGCTGCTCACGACCATGATGGGGTGGTACCTGACGCACGTGCAGGGCCAGTTCGCGCTGATCGGGGGCGGATAGCCCATGGCGAACGACGACGACCAGGAGTCGAAGACAGAAGACCCCTCCGCCAAGCGGCTCGAAGACGCGCGCAAGCGCGGCGACGTCGCCAAAAGCCCCGAGGTGGTGACCTGGTTCATGTTGTTCGGAACCGGCGCCGTGCTTGCTATGCTCGCGCCCTGGACCACCTCGAGCCTCTTCCAGGAGTTGCGCCTGCTGATGGCCAACGCCGACCAATACGAGGTCGGGGGGCCGGCCCTCGGCCAGTTCCTGACGGCTCTCGCCCAGGCCATCATCGGGGTTGCCATCATTCCGATGGCGGTGCTGACGGCGGTGGCGGTCGCGGCAAACCTCATCCAGCACCGGCCAGTGGTCTCGGCCGAGCCGCTGATCCCGAAATTTTCGAAGATTTCGCCCCTCAGCGGGTTGAAACGGCTGTTTTCGCGCGACGCGCTGATCAACCTCGGCAAGGGCCTGATCAAGATCGCCGTCGTCGGGGCGGTGATGGTCTATGCCTGCTGGCCGGAGACCGACCGGCTCGACACGATGATCCAGGCCGACCCCGCGGTGCTTCTCGGGATCACGGAAGCGCTGGTGCTAAAAATCTTCTGGGCGGCGGTCGCGATCATGACGGTCATCGCGATCGCCGACTTCGTCTACCAGCGCAACCGCTGGTGGAACCGGCACCGGATGACGCTGCAGGAGGTCCGGGAGGAGTTCAAGCAGATGGAGGGCAATCCCGAGATCAAGCAGCGGGTGCGCAAGATCCGCCTCGAACGCGCCCGGCGCCGCATGATGGCGGCCGTTCCGCAGGCCACGGTCGTCATCGCCAACCCGACCCACTATGCGGTGGCGCTCCGGTACGACCGCAAGATGGCGGCGCCGCAATGCGTCGCCAAGGGCGTCGACGACCTGGCGCTGCGTATCCGCGCGCTCGCCGAGGAGCACGAGGTCCCGGTTGTCGAAAATCCGCCGCTTGCCCGTGCTCTCTATGCGAGCGTCGAAGTCGACCAGACCATTCCGACCGAGCACTTCAAGGCGGTCGCACAGGTCATCGGCTACGTGATGCGGCTGAGGGCGCGGCGCGGCTGGCGGGCCTCGAGCCGGGCCGCCTGAGGGCCGCTTACCCCGTGGGAAACCTTGGGATTCCGCCGGGCAGGCTACCCAATGCGGCGGGCGATTTGGTAGAGCAGAGGCGGGCGTCCGATTCGGCACGGCGCCGGTTGCCGAGGGAGCGCCAGGAATACCCGATGCCAGGTACCCCGCTCGACGAGGAATTCTACCCAACCCCGCTGATTTCCGGCCCGCGCGGCATTCTCGGCTATTGGCGCGTCGGCGCGCTCGCCGTCTTCTTCATTGCGGCCGCGGTTGCGGTCTCCGTGTTCGGGGATCGCATCCCCAGCGACTATGTGATGGTCTTCCTCGGACTGCTGGCGGTGGTCGGCGTCTTCTGCCTGTTCGCGATCGCCGCCGGGCTTCTGCGGCTCGGCAGCGACGAGGCGGGGCAGTCGCTGCCCAAGGCCGTGGTCGACAGCCTTCCCTATGGCGCCGTGGTCGCCGACCGGGACGGCCGGATTTCCTATGCCAATGCCCAGTACGGGCAGTTCCCCGGGGCCGTGAACAACGGCGTTCCCGTCGGGGTGCCGCGCCTCTTCGCCGGCCAGGCCGAAGTGAGCGAAGCCGTCTATCGCCTCTCGCGCGCGGCCCGGGACGGGCGCACGGCGAGCGAGGACCTCCGCCTCCTGGGCGGGCTCGGCGGCCATGCCGGCGATGCGGGCCGGCCGGTCTGGTACCGGGTGAGCGTGCGCCCGCTGCCGTCCGTCGAGGGCGTCCGAAAACCGCTCGTCGCCTGGTCGGTGGAAGAGATCACGCGGGACCGGGAGAGGCAGGAAAACGCCTTTCTCGAACTGCAGCGGGCCATCGACTACCTCGATCACGCCCCGGCCGGCTTCTTTTCGGCCGATGCGCAGGGGCGCGTCCAATACCTCAACTCGACGCTCGCCGACTGGCTCGGCCAGGACCTCGCCTCCTTCCAGTCCGGAGCGCTCAAGGTCGCCGACTTCGTGCGCGGCGATGGCGCGAGCCTCCTGATGGGCGGGCGCAGCGACGGCGAAATCCGCACCGAAATCATCGATATCGACCTCGTGCGCCGGAACGGCACGACGCTGCCGGTGCGGCTCTTGCACCGGGCGGCGCGCCTGGCCGACGGCGAGCTCGGGGAGACCCGTACCCTCGTTCTCGACCGGAGCCGCGCGGCGAGCGGGACCGAGGAGGAACTGCGGGCCGCTGAAATCCGCTTCTCGCGCTTCTTCAACGACACGCCGTTTGCGATCGCGACGCTCGACAGTGAGGGGCGGATCATCCGCACCAATGCCCCGTTCAGCCGCATCTTCGGCTGGTCCGCGGGGGAGAAGAGCCTCGAGATGCACCCCCTGACAGAGCTCGTCGCGGAGGGCAGCCGGGAGGCGTTCGAGGGGGCGGTTGCCGCCGCGGTCGCCAATCGCTCCGAGATCGAACCAGTCGACGCCCCGCTCGCCGGAAAGCCCGACCGGGCCGTGCGCCTCTACGTTTCGAGCTCGGAGGTATCA
>DASZTU010000372.1:0-3177 GCA_035547975.1 Devosiaceae bacterium
GTGGGCATCTGCGGCTCCGCGTGTCTTGGGCTGTGGGCGGCCTTATACGCAAGGGCGCTCCCACCGGCAACGGGATATAAAGAAAACTTTATGTCCTCGGAGAGGCGTTCGGGCTGGGGTGGCAGAAGCCCGGGGGTGGGGAGCGGCGATCGCGGTGAAAAAGGACGCGGGCCGCGAGTCTCCCTCCCCCTTTGTGGGGAGGGTGGCGGCAGCCGGGTGGGGGTGGCCGCACAACAGGTGCGCGTCTCCACCCCCACCCCTGACCCCTCCCCGCAAGGGGGAGGGAGACGGCCACCGCTGCGGCTGGGGCCTCATGGTTCGAGGCTCGCTGCGCTCGCACCTCACCATGAGGAGGCACGCCCTCGGTGTCCCCGGCCCATGGTTCGACAAGCTCACCATGAGGGTGGGGTGGGGCACGCCTTTGCGCCGAAAGGACCTCACCCTGAGCCTGTCGAAGGGAGAGGTCCGGCCCGCGTGGTTCGACAAGCTCACCGCGAGGGGGTGTTGGGCGGCGCCCTGCCCTAGACCGTCACCTTCCAGCGTTTCGGGCCGCGGCGGCGGAACGGCAGCACCGCGAGGAGGAACAGCACGGATGTGGCAAGGTAGCCGAGCAGAAACCCGGCCCCGGCATAGAGCAGCCCCTCCTCGGTCACCGGCAAAGCGGGCTTGAAGTCGTCGAGGGTGCGCTCGGCGATGTCGCCGTCGAAGTAGGCCGGGAGCAGGCGCAGCCGCTGCCAGGGATCGGCGCCGCGCATCCGGGCGAGCGCCGCGCTCAGTTGCGCATAGCGGGCGAAGGTTGCGGCCATGTTGGTGCCGCGCCCGGCGATAAACGCGTCCGGGGCGTGGGCGTAGCGCGCCAGCGCCTCGTCGCGGGTGAGCCCCGCGCCCGTCGCGGCATTGTCGAAATCGGCGGTGATGACGTGGAGCTCGTCAACCGCCCCGCCGAGGCGCTGCTGGTATTGCTGCGCGTATTCGGGGAACTGGCTCAGCACCACGGCCAGGATCAATCCACCCGCTACGCTGAGGCTGCGCCGCATCGCCTTCCCGTCGCTCGAGTGTCGCGGCCGCAGCGGCCCCGAACGGGCGCCCGAAGCCTTGCCGTGTCGCGGTTTTCCCGGCCGGGCGAACCCGGCGCGGGGGAAAACTCCCTAACGCCGACCAGCCGCGTCCGGGTTCCGAGGGGCCGGCGCCGCCTATACCGGCGCGCCCTCATTGTCCTCGTCGAAGCCCGAGTTGACGAGCTCGGAAATGGCATCGAGCGCCTCGCGCGCCTGCCGCCCCGTCGCCTGCACCAGGATGGTCGAGCCGGGCCCGGCGCCCAGCATCATCAACCCCATGATGGAGTCGCCGTTGACCGTCTGGCCGTCGCGCATCACGGTCACCTTGGCATCGAAACACTCGGCGATGCGCACGAACCGCGCCGAGGCGCGCGCGTGCAGCCCCTTGCGGTTGATGATGGTCAACTGCTGGGCCAAGGCACGTCCGGGATTTGCCGTGCTGCTGCTCATGCCGCTCTTATCCTAGCTCTCCAGCACGTCGGTGGCGACATTGATGTACTTGCGTCCGGCCTCCGCCGCGACGCGCACCGCATCCTTGATGGCAAGGTCGCCGCGCACCCGGGCGAGCTTCACCAGCATCGGCAGGTTGACGCCGGCGATCACCTCGACGTCCCGGTTCTGCATCACCGAGATGGCGAGATTGGAGGGCGTGCCGCCGAACATGTCGGTCAGGATGATGACCCCGTCGCCCATGTCGACGCCATCGACGGCCGCAAGGATATCGTTGCGCCGCTGCTGCATGTCGTCCTCGGGACCGATGGCGATCGTCTCGACGTTCTCCTGCGGACCGACCACGTGCTCCAGCGCGGACTTGAACTCGTCGGCGAGCGCACCGTGCGTCACCAGGACTATACCGATCATCAACAATCCCCGAACCCGCCATACCCCCTGCGGCTGGCCGGCCGAAGTCTTGCCTTGAGGGAAATGGCTTTCAAGTGGTTTTTTGCCGGCCTGCCCGAGGCTGCGTGCCGAGTGCCGCCATCGCCTCCCAAACCAGGAGCAGCTGGTGGGCGGCATCGATGACGCCGCGCCTCGGCACCGGACAGCGCGGCACGGTCACCCCCAAAATGTCGGTCTCGAGCTCGGCTTCTTCAACCATGCGCACGAGGGTTTCAACGAGGTCGACCACAAGGTGAACGGGCGCCTCGGGCGCGAACGGACGCTCGACGATGCCACGCCCGCGCAGCTCGATGAGGCCGGCAATGTTGGCCGGGCCGCGCATCACGAGGGATCCGCCCTCGACCGACACGTCGAGGCGGTCGTCGCCGATGAGCTGCCCGGAACGCCCGCGCAGGGCCTCCCGCTCGAGCAGTTCGAGTGCCAGCAGCGACTTGCCGGCGCCGGAGGGGCCGCGAATGAGGACGCCCGTGCCGCCGAGCAGGACGCCGGTGCCGTGGATGTTGACAGGGCTCAGGCCGGGGGAAACGCTCACTTCCTGGCCCGGGCGGCGGCCCGCTCGTTGGCGGCGCGCGGCAGCGTCACGGTGAAGACGGCGCCGCTGCGGTCGGTGCGGTTCTCGGCGGCAATCGCGCCCTTGTGGGCTTCCACGATCTGCTTGGAGATGGCGAGGCCGAGACCGGAATGGTCGCCGAAATGCTCGCCGTCGGGGCGGTCGGTGTAAAAGCGCTGGAAAATGCGCGAAACGTCGCCGCGAATGCCGGGTCCTTCGTCGCGAATGGCGACGGTCAGGGTATCGGCGGTGGTCGAAATGATGGCCGTCACGGTGCCGCCGGGCGGGGAGAACGACACGGCGTTGTCCATGAGGTTGGTCAGCACCTGGGCGAGGCGGCCGTCGTGCCCGTTGACGACGGGCACGTAGCGGCTGGTGTGCCGCTCGAGCACGACCGCGACGCCGCGCCGCGCCGCGACGTCGCTCTGGATCGAGACGAGCGTTTCGGCGAGCTTGCCGAGATCGACGCGTTCGGCGGTCTGGCGGGCGAGCTCGGCGTCGAGCCGGCTGGCATTGGAGATGTCCGAAATCAGCCGGTCGAGCCGGCGGATATCGTGCTGGATGATGGCGCTCAGCCGCTCCTGATCCTCGGGCTTCTTGGCGAGCGGCAGCGTTTCGACGGCGCTCTTGAGCGAGGTCAGGGGATTTTTGAGCTCATGCGCTACGTCG